>JAGCPW010000074.1 GCA_017965495.1 Eubacterium sp.
ATGGTGGTTGCAACATTCCTCGAGAAATATAACTTCGAGGGAAAAACTATTCTTCCTCTCTGTACAAACGAAGGAAGTGGAATGGGAAGAAGCGAGAGTGATATTAAAAAATATGCGCCTGGAGCAGATGTTAAATCAGGGCTATCTGTAAACGGAAGCCAGGCTGCTAATGCAAAAGACGATGTAAAAACTTGGTTATCTAATAACGGACTAATTTAAGGAGGCAGAAATGAAATATACAGACAAGAATGAATTTATAAAAGCGGATAATTTTGGGGTAGGCGCTCCAAATGATGGTTATAAACAGTATTTTTCAGGAGATAGTTTTTTAAATCCCCTAACTGATTTACAAAATGGTGAGCTAACTATGTACAATGTTACGTTTGAACCAGGCTGTAGAAATAACTGGCATATACATCACGCCGACAAAGGTGGTGGCCAAGTGCTTATTTGTACAACTGGAGAGGGCTGGTATCAGGAAGAAGGAAAAGAACCTAAAGAACTACTTCCTGGAACAGTAATAGTGATTCCGCCAAATGTTAAGCATTGGCACGGAGCAAAGAAAGATACTTGGTTTTCACATATAGCTGTGGAAGTGCCTGGAGAGAATTCTAATAATGAATGGTGTGAACCAGTGTCAGATGAAGAATATGAAAAAATAGATTAATAACACTAAATAATTAAAACGTCAGGCGAAAGTCTGGCGTTTTATTATAATCTATACTATCTACAATTTTTTGAACAAAGTGGTAAGATTTTATAAAAAAGGGAAATCTTTTAAGATTTCCCTTTTTTATATGTTTATTTAATTATTGTTCCAACTTTTTCTTCAATACCATCTAATGCTTTGTCTAAGTTTGTGATGATAGCTTTTCGTTCGTCTTTAGCAAGTACAAATGATAGCGAAGCATCAATTTTTGGAAGTGATGTAACTGGATCAAAATATCCGTCATCTATCAATTTCTTAGCTTCATCTTTTGAAATCTCTTTAACTTCAACTTGCTCACCATCTTTATCGTATGTTAGATAATCGCTTGATGTTAGAATCATAAGAGCAGAAGCATCTAGCATATCTGCAAGCTTAGCTGCTGTATAGTCTTTTTCGATAATAGCACTAGCGCCTTTAAGTTTTGTGCTTTGCTCAAGTACTGGGATTCCGCCACCACCTGCAGCTATAACTACCTGGTGTGCATCAGCTAAAGCCTTAATAGCATCTATCTCATATATATCAACTGGTCTAGGACTAGCAATAATACGTCTGTAACCTTCATCGCCTTCTTCATATTCTACATAGTTTCCTTTTTCACGCTCATGGTCAGCCTCTTCCTTTGTCATAAGACGACCGATAAGCTTGGTTGGATTATTAAATGCTTTGTCGAAAGGATCTACCTTTACCTGAGTGATGATAGAAGATACAGTCTTATAAATTCCTCTTCCTAATAATTCACTTCTAATAGCGTTTTGTAAGTCGTATCCAATATAACCTTGGCTCATAGCTCCGCATATAGACATAGGAGCAACAGTTCTGTCTTCATCTAATCTTGAGTATTCTGTCATAGCAGTTTGAATCATTCCAACCTGTGGGCCGTTACTGTGAGTGATAACCACATCATATTTAGCCTCAACTAAATCAGCGATAGCTTTAGCGGCTGCCTTAACTCTTTCTTGCTGTTTAGGAAATGATTCGCTAAATGCATTTCTTCCAAGTGCTACAACAATTTTCTTATTATCCATAGTAATCTCCTAACAAATGTTCTAGAAGTATTTTAATATTTTAACGTATTAAATGCAATAAAAAGAGCAGAATAAAACCATAAAAAACAGGCAAAACAAAATATTACAAACTTTGTGAAGAATTTGACAATCTCGCCTAAAATGACTATAATATTTCATAGTTTTAGGACTAATTGGAGGAAGCTATGAATAAGATTTCAGACGCTGTAATATCAAGATTACCTAGATATCATAGATACTTGGGCGAACTTATTTCTCAAGATGTTGAGAGAGTTTCATCTGAGGAATTAAGTCGTCTTATGAACGTTACAGCATCACAGATTAGACAAGATTTTAATAATTTTGGCGGTTTTGGCCAGCAGGGCTACGGTTATAACGTTCAGTTCCTATATGACGAAATCGGTAAATTATTAGGCTTAGATAAGCCACATAAGATGGTTATAGTGGGTGCAGGAAACTTGGGAAGAGCCATTGCTAACTATGGTAATTTTAAAAACCGTGGTTTTGAGATAACAGCTCTTTTTGATGAAAATCCAGCACTTATTGGTATGAAAACTACGCAGGGTGTAGTTATGGATATTGAAGGTTTATATGACTACGTCAAAGACAACCAAGTTGATATCGTTGCACTTTGTCTTCCAAAAGAGCCAGCTACTAAGATTGCAGAAAAACTAGTAGAGTGTGGTGTGAAAGCATTTTGGAATTTTGCACATACTGATCTTAAGTTTGCAGATGATGTATTAGTAGAGAATGTGCATTTATCTGAGAGTTTAATGAAACTCTGTTATAAAATAAAAGAGAATAAATAGGAGACTAATATGGAATATATTGTTTCTGGTAGTGAAATGAAAAAGGTCGATGAGTACGCTATAAAGCGCTTGGGAATTCCATCCATGGTTTTGATGGAGAGAGCCGCTTTGTCTGTAGTCGACCTCATTTTATGTAATGAACCAAAGGATAAAAAAATAGTTGTAGTTTCTGGTGTTGGAAACAACGGGGCAGACGGAATAGCAATTGCAAGAATCCTTTCACTTAAAGGATATGATGTGACAATTTATGTTTGCGGTGTTAAGTCGAAAGCGTCTGAAGAGTTTTTGGCGCAGTTAGAAATTGCCAAGAAATTAAAAATAAAGATTGTAAGAGAGATGGTTCGCGCTGATGTAATAGTGGATGCAATTTTTGGCGTGGGTGTTTCTAGAAATGTTATAGGTATTCAAGCAAAAGCCATAAGACAGATTAATAACTCAAGAGGAGTTGTTTATTCTGTAGACTTGCCATCAGGTATTAATGCAGATACTGGCGAAGTGATGGGCG
>JAGCPW010000075.1 GCA_017965495.1 Eubacterium sp.
CTTGAAATGTCCGGCATATTTTGATATGATGTTAGTCGGACTTTTTTTAAGAAAGGGGTGTTACTATGAAAGTAAGATCATCAGTAAAACCGATTTGCGAAAAATGCAAAGTCATTAAAAGAAAGGGAATCGTAAGAGTAATTTGCGATAATCCAAAGCACAAACAGCGTCAAGGATAAGCATTATTTTTGACCATAAGCAAGAGTGAATGATCTAAGTATTGTTCGCTTATTTGTGCGTTTTAGGAAACTTTTTCCTAAAGAACTTGCGGCTGCAGTAGCGCTATCTAGCTACTATTACATATGGATAAAGCTAATTGCTGAAAGCTTATCCAAGATACTTTTAAACTGTGAATCTAAAATCACGTACACATTTCAGGCGTGTGATGATATCACTTAAGGTGGTGTAGCACGAGCTACGTAGATTTGTTTTTCACGTAAATTTAACTATATGGAGGTTATACACATGGCTCGTATTTCAGGTGTTGATTTACCTAGAGACAAAAGAGTTGAGATTGGCTTAACTTATATTTACGGCATTGGTGTTTCAAGTGCTAAGAGAATCTTAGCAGAAGCAGATGTTAATCCTGACACTAGAGTTAAGGATTTAACTGACTCTGAAGTAAAGAAGATCAGTGACGTTATTGAGGCATCTCAGGTAGTAGAGGGTGACTTAAGAAGAGACACCGCTATGAACATCAAGAGACTACAGGAGATTGGATGCTATAGAGGTATCCGTCATCGTAAAGGTCTTCCAGTACGCGGACAGAATTCAAAGAATAATGCACGTACACGTAAGGGACCTAAGAGAACTGTAGCAAATAAGAAGAAGTAAGGTAAAACCCATAAGGGAGGTTAGTTTAAAAAATGGCTAAGAAAGTTACAAAAAAAGCGACAAAAAGACGTGTCAAGAAAAATGTTGAACACGGACAAGCACATATTCAGGCGTCATTTAACAACACTATTGTTACTTTGACTGATGCTGAAGGAAACGCTTTATCATGGGCTAGTGCTGGTGGCTTAGGATTTAGAGGTTCTAAAAAATCTACTCCTTATGCCGCACAGATGGCAGCAGAGACAGCTACACAGGCAGCTTTAGTTCATGGATTAAAATCAGTAGACGTTATGGTTAAGGGACCAGGTTCAGGTAGAGAGGCAGCTATTCGTGCTCTTGCTACTTGTGGACTACAGGTTACATCTATCAAAGACGTAACTCCAGTACCACACAACGGATGTCGTCCACCAAAGCGTCGTAGAGTCTAATGAGGAGGAATAGAGAATGGCAGTAAATAGAGTTCCTGTTCTTAAAAGATGTAGATCACTTGGTTTGGATCCAGTTTATTTAGGAATAGACAAGAAATCAAATAGAAGCTTAAAGAGATCTAACAGAAAGATGAGTGAATACGGTCTTCAGCTTAGAGAAAAGCAGAAAGCTAAATTCATTTACGGCGTGTTAGAGAAACCTTTTAGAAACTATTTTAAGAAGGCCCAACAAAGACCAGGTCAGACAGGTGAAAACCTAATGATTTTACTAGAGTCTCGTCTAGATAACGTTATTTTCCGTTTAGGATTTGCTCGTACTAGAAGAGAAGCTAGACAGATAGTTGGTCATAAACATGTTACAGTTAATGGTAAACAGGTTAACATCCCATCATACTTGGTTAGTGAGGGAGATGTAATTGAAATAAAAGAGAATTGTAAGGGCTCTCAGAGATACAAAGATATCTTGGAGGTTACTGGTGGAAGAACATTCCCAGCTTGGGTAGAAGTAGACCAGGATAATCTTAAAGGTGAGATTAAGTCTCTACCAACAAGAGAAGATATTGATGTACCTGTAAACGAGATGCTTATTGTCGAGTTATATTCTAAATAAAATTCATAATAAGCTAAAGCAATTCCAAATTAAAGGAGGGGCTAATTAGTGTTCGATTTTGAAAAACCAAATATTACAATTGAAAAATCAGATGATGGAAGATATGGAAAGTTTGTAGTAGAACCTTTAGAGAGAGGTTACGGAACTACACTTGGTAATGCGCTTAGACGTATTATGCTTTCATCTTTACCAGGAGCGGCTGTAAGCCAAATTAAGATTGACGGAGTACTTCATGAGTTCTCATCAATCCCTGGAGTAAAAGAAGATGTTACAGAGATTGTTCTTAACATCAAACAATTAGAAATTATCAATCACAGTGAGTCTGACAATGTAAAGGTAGCACACATTGATGTGTCAGGTAACAGAACTGTTACAGCTGCTGACATTGAAGCAGATTCAGAGATTGAAATCTTAAACCCAGACCTTGTTATTGCTACACTTAACGGTGGAAGCAAGAGCAAACTTAGTATGGAATTAACTATTACTAAGGGCAGAGGTTATAAGAGTGCAGAAAAGAATAAAAACGATAATCTACCAATAGGTGTAATCGCTATTGATTCTATTTACACTCCAGTAGAGAGAGTAAATATGACAGTAGAGAATACTCGTGTAGGTCAGGTTACAGATTATGATAAGTTGACACTAGATGTTTACACAAACGGTACTATCGAGACAGATGCAGCAGTTTCACTTGCATCAAAGGTTCTTTGCGAGCACTTGAACTTACTTATCGATCTTTCTGACGTGGCTAAGGATGTGGAAGTTATCACAGACAACGACGAAGAAGAGAGCGACAAAGTATTAGAAATGAACATTGATGAACTAGAACTTTCAGTTCGTTCATTCAACTGTTTGAAGAGAGCACAGATTAACACTGTGGAAGAATTAGTTAACAAGACTGAAGACGAAATGATGAAGGTTAGAAACCTTGGTCGCAAGTCTTTAGAAGAAGTTATCAATAAACTAGAAGAGCTTGGTCTTGGATTCAAGAAATCAGGCGAAGATCAGTAATTACTGATTTGTAGGAGGTAAGAAAATGGCAGGTTATAGAAAACTTGGAAGAACTTCAAGTCAAAGAAAGGCTTTAATAAGAGGTCAAGTTACCAGTCTTTTAAATAACGGAAAAATTGTCACAACTGAGAGCCGTGCAAAGGAAGTCAGTAAAGTTACTGAGGGCTTGATTGCACTAGCTGTTAAGGAAAAAGACAATTATGAAGAAGTTAAAGTAACAGCCAAAGTTGCTAGAAAAGATAAAGATGGCAAGAGAGTGAAAGAAGTGGTTGATGGCAAGAAAGTTACTGTATTTGACGAAGAGTCAAAGACTATTAAGAAAGACAAACCATCAAAGCTTCATGCAAGACGTCAAATGATGAAAGTTCTTTATCCAGTAACAGAAAAGGGTGCTACAAAGAGAGAGACTAAAGAAGTTGATTTGACTAACAAGTTATTCGACGAGATTGCTCCAAAGTACGAGAACCGCAATGGTGGTTATACTAGAATCGTGAAGATTGGTCAGCGTAAAGGTGACGCAGCGATGGAAGTATTATTGGAGTTAGTATAAAAATTATTATGTTTTTAAAAATCAGACAGATAAAGAACATCGTTTCTTTTATCTGTCTGTTTTTAGTTTAAGAGATATGAGTATTATTAATGTTAAAAACTTAATATACGATTATAAAAATCACGAGGGACACTCAAGACAGCGTGCTGTTAATAATGTCTCATTAGATGTTAAAGCCGGTGATTTTGTGGCAGTGATTGGTCACAACGGTTCTGGCAAGTCTACATTTGCTAAACACTTAAACGCAATGGTTATGCCCACATACGGAACAGTGTTTGTGGATGAGATTGACACTAAAGATAGTGAGATGACACTTACTGTTAGACAAACAGCAGGTTTGGTATTCCAAAATCCAGAAGACCAAATCGTTTCTACTGTAGTGGAAGAGGATGTGGCTTTTGGACCGGAAAACTTAGCTGTTCCTACAGATGAGATTAGAACTAGGGTGGATGCATCACTAGATTCTGTTGGCATGCGAAAATATGCCAAAAGATCTCCTCTTAATCTTTCAGGCGGACAAAAGCAAAGAGTGGCTATTGCAGGAATCTTAGCAATGCAGCCAAAGTGCTTGGTCCTAGATGAGCCAACATCTATGCTTGACCCTGTGGGAAGAGAAGAAGTAATTAAAACTCTTAAGAGTTTAAATAAAGATAAAGGAATTACAATCATTTTAATCACTCACAATATGGAAGAGATAGTGGATGTGGATAAAGTGTTTGTGATGAATAAAGGTGAACTCGAGATGCAAGGAACTCCAAAAGAAATTTTCAAACAAGTTGATAAACTTAAATCTTTTGGATTGGAAGTTCCTCAGGTTACTGAACTTGCATATGAGTTAAGAAAAAGTGGGGTTGAAATCTCTGATAGCATTTTAACGGCAGAAGATTTAGTAGAAGAATTAGAGAGTTTGAAAGGATAAATTTGGAAGGAATTATATTTTTAAATTATGGCAAAAGTAGAATTTAAAAATGTAAATTACATATACAACCAGGGTACTAGCAAAGCGACTAGGGCTCTTTATGATGTGAACTTATCTATTGATGATGGTGAGTTTTTAGCAATCATTGGTCACACAGGTTCTGGTAAGTCTACACTCATTCAATTAATGGATGGGTTACTTAAGGGTGCCACTGGAGAGATTTTAGTGGATGGAAAAAACATCGAAGACAAAGACTTTAATAAAAGAGATTTAAGAAAGAAAGTGGGACTGGTTTTCCAAAACCCAGAAAATCAACTGTTTGAAGAAACTGTTTTAAAGGACGCTTGCTTCGGACCAAAGAACTTAGGACTTTCAAACGAAGAGGCTGAGAAAAAAGCAATTGAAGCTTTGCAACTAGTAGAAGTTCCAAAAGAAAGCTACCACAAGTCAGTCTTTGACTTATCTGGTGGACAAAAAAGAAGAGTGGCAATTGCTGGAGCTTTAGCGATGGACCCGGAAGTTTTGATTTTGGATGAGCCAACATCCGGCTTAGATCCAAAGGGCAGAAATATGATTATGGAGCAGATTAGAAAACTTCACGAGGAAAAGGGAGTTAGTATAGTCTGGGTTTCTCACAATATGGAACAAGTAGCTTTGCATGCGAAGCGAATCATTGTGATGAACGATGGCAAAGTGGCAATGGATGATAGTACTAGAAATATTTTTGCAAGAGGAGATGAGTTAGAAAAGA
>JAGCPW010000009.1 GCA_017965495.1 Eubacterium sp.
GAATTTGTGGAGGAGTTATGAATATTCGTTTGATGTCGATCGATGATTATGAAAAAGTGTACGAATTATGGATGTCCTGTGTTGGTATGGGATTAAATAATCTTGATGATTCCAAGGAGGGAATAGATAAATTTCTTCAAAGAAATCCTGATACTTGTTTGGTTGCCGAAGCGGATAATCGTATCGTCGGGGTAATCATAGTTGGAAATGATGGGAGAAGAGGGTATATATACCATACAGCAGTAAATCCACAGTATAGAAAACAGGGTATCGCAAAGAGTCTTGTAGAAACAGCAATGGCCGCTTTACAAAACAATGGGATAAACAAGGTCGCGTTGGTCGTCTTTGATAGAAATGAGATTGGAAACGACTTTTGGGAGAAAATGGGTTTTACAGTCCGTGATGATTTAATATATCGGAACAAAGCTCTTGCAGAGATAGTTAGAATAGACACATAAATTCATTTACACCGACAAATTCCAGTTTAGACATATAAACATAGAGGAGGAATAAAAATGGTAAAAACAATTATAGAAATAGATGGAATGATGTGCAATATGTGTGAGGCACATATGAATGATGTTATTAGAAGGACTATTCCTGATGCCAAAAAGGTAAAGAGTTCTCATAAAAAGAATGTGAGTAAATTTGTTACAGAAGAAAAGCCGGATATTGATAAATTGAAAAAAGCTGTTGATGAAATTGGCTACAAGATTATATCAGTGGATTATCAATAATAAGAAAGCTCTACCAAACGGTAGAGCTTTTTATCTTGAATTATTTTTAAACTATTTATTCAATATCTCTTCAGCAATTACACCCTTTGTAACACATCTGTCCATCGCCTGTTTAGAAATGTACTTATGTGCCTCGTCCTCAGCCATTCCCTTTTCAGTAATAAGAAGTAGTTTTGCTTGGTTCACAAGCCTGATTTCTTGCATCTTATCCTCAATAGATAATGTCTTTTTCTCGTAGCTTCTAGTGCGCTCCCTAGCGCTTTCTAGCCAATTTAGTGAATGAGCTATCATCTCGTCAGAAGCAGGTTTGGAAGCCACAAATATGCCATATTTTGAGTAATTTTCGTGTATCTCGTCGTACAAATCATAGTGAACAAGCATCATAACAATAGATGCTTCATTGGTCGACAAATCGATTGCCAAATCATCTCCAGTTTCATCTGGGAGAGGAGTGTCAATGATAACAATATCGTATGCCTTCTCTAGATTTGCTCTCTTAGCGCTAGAAACAGAGGCTGTATATTTCACAGTCTCAAATTTCGAACTAGAAAGTAAATCATGCATGCTCGTTATTAAGTTTTGAGAAGCACTTACAACTAGAACGCTGTAAGTTTTTTCCTTTAAACTCATATAACCCTCGACAAATTATTTCAAATACTCAAGTATCCCGTTATTTAAACTATTCTTAACAAAATCACTATCTAAAGTAATAGATTTAGCTTCTTTAAGTGACTTAGGAAGTTTATCTGTGTTCTTCGAAAGAGTAGAGTCTTTATCCAAATCTGAAACATCAACTGGATCAGGTAGTTTCAACCCTTTTTCAATACCGTACAAAGCAGCCTTAATAATGAGAGCGAATGCAATATATGGATTAGCCATAGAATCTGGTGAGCGAAGCTCAACTCTTGCATTGTCTCTAGCAGTAGCAGTAACGCGAACTAGCTGTGAACGGTTTTCCTTTGACCAGGTGATGTAAGATGGCGCCTTATCGTCGCCAAATCTCTCATAAGAATTCTCAGTAGGATTTAGAAAAGCTGTCATTTCCTTAGTCTTTTCCAAAATACCTGCACACATTCCCTCAAACGCTTCGTCTGTATAGTTTTTATCTATTGAAACATTTATATGGAAGCCGTTTCCTGGATAGTCCGACAAAGGTTTAGCAGAGAAGTCTGCATGCAAACCATTTCGTCCAGAAACTGACTTAACTATAGTTTGGAAAGTCATTACGTTATCTGCAGTAGAAAGAGCATCCGCATATTTGAAGTCAATTTCGTTTTGGCCAGGGCCCTCTTCGTGGTGAGAACTCTCAGGCTTAATGCCCATCTGATCCAAAGTTAAACAAATCTCACGGCGGATGTTTTCTCCTTTATCCTCTGGCGCAATATCCATATCTCCGGCAAAATCATATGGATCTTTTGTAGGATTTCCATCTTCGTCCAATTTGAATAAGTAGAACTCTTGCTCGGAACCGAAAGAAAACTCTAGCCCTTTGTCGGCGGCTTCTTTCACTGCATTAGCAAGTAGTGTTCTAGAGTCGCACTCAAATGGAGCTCCATCAGCATAAGTGATGGAACAATACATTCTTACAACCTTTCCACGCTCAGGCCTCCAAGGAAGCAACATAAGAGTAGAAGGGTCTGGATGAAGTACTAAGTCCGAATTAGTGATATTTCCAAAACCTTCTATGGAAGAAGGGTCGAAAGCGATGCCTTTGTCGAAGGCTCGATCCAACTCTCCTGCCATAATAGAAATATTTTTTTGTTTGCCGGTAATATCGCAAAACGCGAGGCGGATAAACGCCACATCCTCTTCGCTTACGTATTCCATAACTTCTTCTTTGGTGTAAATCATAATAACCTCCAAAATTAATTCATGTGTAAATAAAAATAACTACCAACATAATGTAGGTAGTTATTCGAGTACGTATTCTTATATGTTTAATTGGCTACATACATTTGTTGATACGGATTTTTGCTGTCAGGAATTACTACTGTAAAGTCTGAATCCATAACGTCTTTTTTATTATAATCAAAAAGCTTGCAAAATTCATCTATATATTCTTCGATTTCTGCTTTATCTTTTAAAGTGGCTTTTCTGGCCGTAACTTGATGTGGAAAGTGCACGCCCTTGCATTTGCTGCGGATAAACATCTTTCCGCCGTGCATACCTGTACAAGCATAGTTTCCAACAATGCAATCATCCTCGCTATCAAGACCAAGCACGATAATCGTACCGCCTGCCTGATATTCGCCCAAGAAACTTCCAGCCTTACCGCCGATGATGAGAGAAGGGACTTTTTCCTTGTAAGCTTTCATATGAATGCCAGCACGATATCCAGCATCGCCTTTTACAAAAATGCTTCCGCCACGCATAGCATAACCAGCGGCATCGCCAATATTGCCGTGGATAACAATCTTACCTTCATTCATAGTATCACCAGTTGCATCTTGCGCATTTCCCTGAACTGTAATATTTGCACCATTAAGATAAGCACCCAATGCGTTTCCTGGAATACCCTCTATAGTAATGTTTTTATCGTTCATGCCGGCAGCAATAAACCTCTGTCCTAAACAGTTTTTGACAGTGATTGTTTTGCCTTTCTCTCTAATTTTGTCATTTAGTAATTTGTAATCTATATCATTTGCTACAATATTCATAATGCCTCCTAAACTCTACTTCCTAATTTTTCTGCACGCGTGTCTTCGTCGAAGACGCCTAGAGAAGTAGTAGTCATTAAAGTTTCAAAATCTATACTGTCTAGTGGAGTTTCCTCTCTAATCAGTGAAGTGAAAATACCTGCTCTGTCAGTATCGCCCACTAGCATATATCCAACTAGTTTGTTGTCCTTTACAAAGAACCTCTTGATAGAAGCAGAAGTGGTCTCGTCAAAGACGGTAGCTCCTTGTTCTTTGGTAGGATAAGATCCAGCGGATATTGAGTGAAGACCAAAGAATCCGATTGAGTTCATTGGTATGCCTTTAGTGAATTCAAATATTTCGCCGGCCATATTCTTGCCTGCGCATTCTCCTTGGAAATATGCGTTAGGCAGAATCGCCAATACTCTGTGATCCCCCAAGCTTAAATCATAGCCTTCAGCACAATCTCCGGCTGAATAGATATTTTTAACACTTGTCATACAGTGTTTATCTACTAAGATTCCTCGATTAATTTTGCAACCAATATCTTCCGCCAAAGAAGTATTAGCCTTAACACCAACTGCCAAAACTAAAACGTCAAACTCTACAGTTGCGCCATCGTTCATAGTAGCAGTGTTTCCGTCAAACTCAGCAACTGAATTTGAAAGCATAAACTCAATACCAGCATCTTCAAGTACGTTTTGCATCATCTTTGCAGGAACTGCATCTAAGATACTTGAAAGAACTCTGTCAGCCAAATCACAAACTGTAATTGATTTAACTCTCTCAGCAATTCCCTCAGCACATTTAAGGCCAATCAAACCTGCACCGATAATCAAAACTCTAGAATTCTTATCGATAGACTTTTCAAGTCCCAACGTATCATCCAAAGTCATAAAGCAATGCTTGTTTTCTACAGTGTCCAGTCCCTTAAAAGGTGGAACGAAAGGAGTAGAGCCAGTACAAATACAAAGATTCTCAAAACTTCTTGAACCACGCTTTGAACCAGATTTAAAACTAACTTTTTTAGCTTTCTTATCAATCTTTGTAACTTCACTGTCTAGCAAAACTTCCACATTGTTCTTTTTGTAGAATGAATTCGTTCTATATTTCATTTTATTAAGAGTAGTCTTTCCTTCTAGGTAGTAGGAGATAAGAGGTCTCGCGTATGTCATATGTTTTTCTTTCGCAATAACAGTGATAGAACCCTTCTTGTCCACACTTCTTATTCCCTCAATACATCCTATAGAAGAAATACCGTTTCCAATAATTACATATTTACTCATAATCTATCTCTCCTCAAAAACTATAGCCTTGTTTGGACATCCTTTGACGCAGGCTGGCTCGCCGCATGAATTCTTAACGCAAAGTTCGCACTTAGTCATCGTGCCATCTTCACCCACCGTCAAAGAACCATAAGGACAAACTAAAACGCAAGTGTGACAACCTACACATTTATCCTTGTCTATAACAACCACGCCGTCCTTTTTAGAAATAGCGCCCGCAATACAACTCTTCACACAGATTGGATCATCGCAGTGGCGACAAGACACGGCAAAATGTATTTGGTCTTTATCATCCACCTTGATGCGAGGGTAGATTGGCTTATCTTTCAAGGCCTTTACCATATCCTCACAGCCAGAGTTTGCGAATGCACAGTTGTATTCACATAGATGACATCCTAAACACCATTTTTCATTAACATATACTTTCTTCATCTTTATTCTCCTGCATGTTTAATTCCTAATATCTCAAGTTCTTTCTCATTTAAGCCAACGCCTCGAAGCATCAATCTGTTACCTTTAAGCGCTTCAATCGAGTTAATACCCATAGCACCAATGATTTCTTTAATCTCGTGCTTCCAAGCAGTCATCAAATTGACAAGTCTCTTTGTTCCAATATCAGGATTTAATCTCTTAACAAGTTCTGGGTCCTGAGTTGCAATACCCCAGTTACATTTACCACTCTGGCAAGTTCTGCAAAGGTGACATCCCATTGCAAGTAGAGCAGAAGTTGCCACATAACAAGCATCAGCACCCAAGGCAATAGCCTTTACCACATCAGCAGCACTTCTGATACTTCCGCCAACAACAAGTGATACATTATTTCTAATGCCTTCCTCGCGCAGTCTTGAATCGACTGAAGCAAGAGCAAGTTCGATTGGAATACCGACATTGTCCCTAATACGAGTAGGAGCAGCACCAGTTCCACCTCTGAATCCATCAATCGCAATAATGTCTGCACCAGATCTAGCAATACCGCTGGCAATTGCTGCAATATTGTGAACAGCAGCCACCTTTACGATAATAGGCTTCTTATAATTAGTAGCTTCCTTCAAAGAGAAAACTAACTGTCTTAAATCTTCTATAGAATAAATGTCATGATGTGGAGCAGGACTAATAGCATCTGAGCCTTCTGGAATCATACGAGTTCTCGACACATCGTCCACAATCTTCTTTCCAGGAAGATGTCCACCAATACCAGGCTTAGCGCCCTGGCCCATCTTAATCTCTATAGCTTTACCCGTCTCAAGGTATTCCTCGTGCACGCCGAAACGTCCTGACGCAACCTGAACTATAGTGTTATCGCCGTATGCGTAAAAGTCCTCGTGCAGTCCGCCTTCACCAGTGTTGTAGAAAATTCCTAATTCCTTTGACGCCCTCGCCAAAGATGCGTGAGCATTGTAACTGATTGAGCCGTAACTCATAGCTGAGAACATTACTGGCATTGATAGTTCTAACTGAGGATCTAACTCGCATTTCAAATTTCCATTCTTATCTTTCTCCACAAATGATGGTTTCTTTCCTAAGAAAACCTTTGTCTCCATAGGCTCACGTAGTGGATCGATAGGAGGGTTTGTTACTTGAGATGCGTTTATCAAAATCTTATCCCAGTAAACAGGCATTGGTTTTGGATTACCCATAGAGGAGAGTAGAACTCCGCCTGTGTCAGCTTGTTTATATATTTCGTTTATTGTGTCATTTTGCCAGTTCGCATTCTCGCGAAGTTTGCAGTCGCTCTTTACAATTTTTAGAGCACGAACTGGACAAAGTGAAACGCAGCGCTGACAGTTCACACATTTTGACTCATCAGCTTTTACCACATCTAAATCCTCATCGTATGAGTGAACTTCATTTGCGCACTGGCGCACACACACTTTACAATGTATACATTTGCTTTCATCCCTGACTACTTCAAATTCAGGGTATATATAATTAATACTCATAATAGTTCCTTTCTATATTTGTACGTCGTCATTTAGTTTTACGATTACTGGTTCGCCGCCGGCTGGAGCGTAAATATTTTCGGCATCAGGTTCCATCATTCGAATGGCAACTTCCTCGCTGCCGATTATCACTTTGTCGTCCTTTTCGCCCACGACCATAGATCTAAGTTTCAATCTATCATTAAGTGCCATCAAGCCTCGGTCAAAACCAAGAACAATTGAAAATGGACCAGTAACTAAAAGATTTGAAAAAGCAGTTCTAAGATAAGTTAGCTTTTCTCGCTCTTTCTTTGGCTTCGAGTCAATAGTCTGCCAGAATGGAGCAGCCACAACATTTGCCGCTTCCTCCAAAGATAATCCCTGGCGTCTAACTAAGTAATCAAATATATAAGTAATAACTTCTGTATCTGTCTGAAGATTACAGTTGTAACCAAACATTTCGATAAATCTTCTATTTGAATCATATGAGGATATCTCGCCGTTATGTACGATAGAGTAGTCAAGGAGTGTAAATGGATGAGCGCCTCCCCACCAACCAGGTGTGTTTGTTGGATATCTGCCGTGTGCCGTCCAAGAATATCCTTCGTATTCCTCTAGGCGATAGAACTTACCAACGTCCTCTGGGAAGCCGACCGCTTTGAAGGCACCCATGTTTTTGCCGCTTGAGAATACATATGCATTCTTTATACTGTTGTTAATCTCCATAACAGTTCTACCAACATATGTCTTTTCATCTAGCTGCAAATGATTCATCATAGACTTGAGTGGTGCAACAAAGTATCTCCATATCATAGGAACATCTGTAATACGTTTTACCTGTCTAGTAGGAATCTGTTCAGCTCTTACTATTTCAAAGCGCTCTTTTAAGAAAGACTCAGTAGTCTTTCTAGTATCTCGATTATTAAAAAAGAAATGTAGAGCATAAAAGTCTTTATACTCTGGATATATTCCGTATGCAGCAAAGCCACCGCCCAGACCGTTTGAACGATCGTGCATTGGTTTCATTGCATTAGTAATCACATCTCCACGTATTCCTTTTCCCTCTTTAGAAATAATGGCCGCGATAGCACAACCCGATGGAATACGGATATCTCCTTCTAACCTCATTATTAAACTCCCTTCGTAATGTAAATTAGTAAAAAAGAAAAGGCGCTCATTACACACACGGTTTCCCATGTATATAATGAACGCCTTTGCTCATTACACAATACTATACACTTAATAAAATTAAATGTCAAGTAATTATAATTAAAAAAATCAAGTTATCATAAAGAAAACTTAAAAAAGTTAAGAAAAGTGCTTGACAAGTGTTTAGGGTGGGTTTATAATGCACCTAATTGATGAAGGCAATGGCGTCTTCAAGCGAAAGCTTGGAGGCGCCTTTTTTCTTTGTCAAAATAGTTGAGGCTAAGCCCCGGGGCTAGTATTTATCGGGGATTAAGCAGAAAAGGAGATTTTTATGAAACAAGTAAAAGAGAACTTTGGCAAACTAGTTTTTGACGACAGAGAAATGAAAGCGAGATTGTCTAGCAAAGTTTACAATTCTTTGAAGAAGACAATAAGCGAGGGAGCAAAACTTAACAGTAATGTAGCAGACGCAGTAGCAGTAGCAATGAAAGATTGGGCTGTAGAAAACGGAGCTACTCATTATACACATTGGTTCCAACCTTTGACTGGTGTTACAGCAGAGAAGCATGACAGC
>JAGCPW010000076.1 GCA_017965495.1 Eubacterium sp.
AATGGAGCTTCAAAACTATTTGGAGATTGGAGTGCATTTAAGAAAAGTAAAAAATAGAACATATAGGTAGAAAAAAGTGGACTGGGAATCTTCATTAT
The DNA here is from genome assembly GCA_017965495.1 of Eubacterium sp. Lineage (GTDB taxonomy): Bacteria > Bacillota > Clostridia > Lachnospirales > Lachnospiraceae > Eubacterium_G. The sequence continues at coordinate 99 of JAGCPW010000076.1, forward strand.
TCCCAGCCCACTTTTTTATTGCTTAACATTAATCATTAAGTCGCTTATTTGCCGTAGCTAGCATTAGCTTAATTCTATTCAATTGGTTAACTTCTGAAGCACCTGGATCGTAGTCAACTGCCACGATATTTGCTTCAGGATTAAGTGCACGAATTCGCTTGATAACACCTTTACCTACTACGTGGTTAGGTAGACACGCAAATGGCTGTGTACAAACAATGTTTGGAACACCGTCGTGAATCAAGTGGAGCATCTCGCCTGTAAGGAACCATCCTTCACCAGTCTGGTTACCAACAGATACAATCTCTTGAGCCATCTTACTCATCTCCCAAATATCTGAAGTAGGAGAGAAGTGTTTACTCTTAATAAGTGCTTTCTTAGCAGTTCCTCTCATCCACTCAACACCCTTAATAGCAAGGTTGTTAATTAGAACACCCTTCTTATTAAATCCAAGTTTCTCAAACTTGTACTTAGCATTTCTAAATCCATACAAGAAGAAGTCTACAAGGTCTGGCATTACAGCCTCAGCGCCTTCCTCTTCCAAAAGATTAACCAAATCGTTGTTAGCAGTAGGAGAGAACTTAACCAAAATCTCGCCCACGATACCAACTCTAGGTTTCTTGATATCTTTGACTGGGATAGCATCAAACTCTTCCACAATCTTTCTCATATTCTTTCTGAAACGTCTAATACCAAACTTATTGTCAGAAAGCTCTTTGATAATCTTAGCTTCCCATTTCTTGTGAAGAGCATCAGTTTCACCTTTGTTTACTTCATAAGGTCTAGTTCTATAAACTACACGCATAAACAAATCGCCATACAAACCAGCCTGTAGAACTTTCACACCGAACTTAGGAGTGATTTTAAATCCGCTGTTTTTCTCCAAACCTTGAAGGTTAAGTGAGATAACAGGAATCTGTTCCATGCCAGCCTTCTCCAAAGCTCTTCTAATAAATCCAATATAGTTAGTAGCTCTACATCCACCACCAGTTTGAGTGATGATAAGAGCAGTCTTATCTAAATCGTATTTTCCTGACTGCAAAGCTTCCATCATCTGACCAACAACAATAAGTGATGGATAACATGCGTCGTTATTTACATACTTAAGTCCCATATCAATACATGAACGTTCGCTATCTAACACTTCAAGGTTGTAACCGCAAGAGTTGATAGCAGCCTCCACCATACCAAAGTGGATAGGACTCATCTGAGGACAAAGGATAGTGTATTTGTCGTTGAACATTTCCTTTGTAAACTCAACCTTCTCGATAGCAGAAGACTTGATAAATCTTTCATAGTTAAGCTCGCTACGCTCTCTAATAGCTGCAAGCAAAGATCTAACTCTAATTCTTGCTGCACCAAGGTTGTTAACCTCATCTATCTTAAGTACTGTATAAATCTTATCTGAACCTGTAAGGATATCGCTTACACAGTCTGTAGTAACCGCATCCAAACCACAGCCGAAGGAGAAGAGCTGAATTAAATCTAAATCTTCTCTGTTCTTAACAACATCAGCTGCCTTGTATAGTCTTGAGTGATACATCCACTGGTCAGAAACAATCAAAGGTCTTTCCACCTTACCAAGATGTGCCACAGAGTCCTCCGTCAAAACAGCAAGACCGTATGAATTAATCATCTCTGGAATACCGTGATTGATTTCTGGGTCAATGTGATATGGACGTCCAGCCAAAACAATACCGTGAAGATTATTCTTCTCAATATATCTTAAAGTCTCTTCACCTTTACGCATCATATCTTGTCTAGACTCAATTAGCTCAGCCCAGCCAAGTTCAACAGCCTTTTTGATTTCTTCAGCGTCTATGCCAAAGTCTTTGGTGAAGATATCAACTAATCTTTCCGATAATACTTCCTGGTTAGTAAATGCCATAAAAGCATTTAGGAAGTTGATTGATGGATCTTCTAATTCCTCAACGTTATTCTTAATGTTTTCAGCATAAGATGTAACCATTGGACAGTTGTAGTGGTTGTTAGCATCTGGTGTCTCATCACGCTCATATGGAATACAAGGGTAGAAGATAAACTTACATCCCTCGTCTAGTAACCACTTAATGTGTCCGTGTGTTAGTTTTGCTGGATAACATTCAGATTCACTAGGAATAGATTCAATACCTAACTCATAAATCTTATGAGATGATTCAGGAGATAGTTTTACACTAAATCCAAGTTCCTTAAAGAACACAGCCCAGAATGGGAAGTTCTCATACATATTCAAAACTCTAGGAATTCCAACTACACCTCTAGGAGCATCAGCCTCATCCAAAGGTTCGTAGTCAAACATTCTGTGGAATTTATATTCAAACAAGTTAGGAATTTGTTCTTTATTCTTAACTCCGCCAATACCTTTTTCGCATCGGTTACCACTGATGAACTTTCTTCCATCAGAGAACATATTAATTGTAAGTAGACAAGAGTTAGTACAACCTTTACATCTTGTCATTTGAGTTTTGTAAGAGAATTCATTTATCTGGTCGATAGAAAGCATAGTAGATTTCTGACCATCATATCTTTCTCTTGCGATAAGAGCAGCACCAAAAGCACCCATAATACCAGCAATATCAGGTCTGATAGCCTCAGTCTCTGCAATCTTTTCGAAACTTCTTAAAACTGCGTCGTTATAGAAAGTACCACCTTGTACCACAATCTTATCACCAAGATCAGATGCATCTGAAATCTTGATAACCTTGTACAAAGCGTTCTTTATAACTGAGTAAGCAAGACCAGAAGAAATATCCGCTACAGTAGCGCCTTCCTTTTGTGCCTGCTTAACATTAGAATTCATAAATACTGTACATCTTGTTCCAAGGTCTGTTGGGTTAGGTGCAAACAAAGCTTCCTTCGCAAAGTCCTCCACAGAGTAGCTTAGTGAATTAGCAAATGTCTCAATAAATGAACCACAACCAGATGAACAAGCCTCATTTAATTGAACTGAGTCGATAGT
>JAGCPW010000077.1 GCA_017965495.1 Eubacterium sp.
CCCTGATTTAACATCTGCTCCAGGCGCATATTTTTTAATATCACTCTCGCTTCTTCCCATTCCACTTCCTTCGTTTGTACAGAGAGGAAGAATAGTTTTTCCCTCGAAGTTATATTTCTCGAGGAATGTTGCAACCACCATAGGTATGGTTCCCCAATAATTTGGATATGCAAGAATAATAGTATCATATTGATCAATGCTGTCTAACTCGTTTAAAAGTTCAGGCCTTGCATCTTCATGCAAATCTTTCTTTGCCTCCTCTATACAAGTGTTATAGACTGCTGAATACGGATTTTTCATTTCAATTTTAAACACATCCGCATCCACCATTTCTTTCATATCATTACAAACCACTTCGGTATTTCCAACTTCAATATATTTCATTGAGCCGCCAAAATAGTTTTCATCAGCTCTTGAGAAAAAAGCTATTAATGTCTTTGCCATGTTGTCACCTCCTTTTGTCAATCTATTTAGTATACTTTAATGCCCATTTTCTGATTTTACTCATAGATTCGCCAGTAAAGTCTTTTCCAATTGTAACCTTTGCACCTTTAGCAGATTTCTTAATCCCTTTTTCACTTCCTGAAATTCCACTACCTTCACTCGTACAGAATGTAACAACCTTTTTACCTTTTAGATTATATTTGTCCCTCCTGTAATTCAAGTAATATTATTTTACCATTATTTTTTTAATTTGTATAAACAAAAACGCCAGGCTTTTGCCTGACGTTTTAAACATATAATAATTGTTATTACATTAAACCATCTAATGTAGTTCTGATCGCCTTAATAAATTCTTCAGTATTTAACTTCTTCTTATTCTCAAGAGTTGAAATCAAGTAAAGGTCTCCTGTCATTTCACCCTTCTCGATAGTCTTAATACAAGCTTCTTCTAGTTTATCAGCAAATACTTTCAAGTCTTCTATTCCATCCAAGTCACCACGTTTTCTTAAAGCACCACTCCAAGCAAAGATAGTTGCGATTGGGTTAGTTGATGTCTCTTCACCTTTTAAGTATTTGTAATAGTGTCTTTGAACTGTTCCGTGAGCTGCTTCATATTCATAGTTTCCTTCTGGAGAAACTAGAACTGAAGTCATCATTGAAAGTGAACCAAATGCTGTAGCAATCATATCTGACATTACGTCACCATCATAGTTCTTACAAGCCCAGATATATCCACCATCTGATCTTACTACTCTTGCTACTGCATCATCTATCAATGTGTAGAAATATTCAATGCCAGCTGCTTCAAACTTATCAGCATACTCAGCATCATAAATATCTTGGAATATATCTTTAAATGTGTGGTCATACTTTTTAGAAATTGTATCTTTTGTTGAGAACCAAAGATCTTGCTTTGTCTCTAGCGCATAATTGAAACAACTCTTTGCAAAACTTGTGATTGAATCATTTAAGTTATGCATACCTTGAAGAATTCCTTCTCCCTCAAAGTCATGAATAGTCTCTCTCATTTCAGTGCCATCTTCTGCAGTAAATACAAGTTCCGCTTTACCTTTTCCAGGCACTTTCATTTCAACGCCTTTATAAACATCACCGTAAGCGTGACGTGCGATTGTGATAGGCTTTGTCCAATTGCCAACGTATGGTTCAATACCTTTTACTACGATAGGCGCTCTAAACACAGTACCATCAAGGATTGCTCTGATAGTTCCGTTAGGACTTCTCCACATTTCCTTTAAGTCGTACTCATCCATTCTTGCAGCGTTAGGTGTGATAGTTGCACACTTAACTGCTACACCATATTTCTTAGTAGCTTCTGCAGAATCGAAAGTAACTTGATCATTAGTCTCATTTCTGTACTCAAGGCCAAGATCATAGTACTCTGTCTTTAGATCAATATAAGGAAGCAATAATTCATCCTTAATCATCTTCCAGACAATTCTTGTCATCTCGTCGCCGTCCATCTCTACTAGCGGCGTTGTCATTTGTATTTTATCCATAAAATCCTCCTAAACTCTAACCTCAACAACTTATATGTTATTTAACAACAAAGTTAATAATTCTTCCCGGTACAAAGATTTCTTTGACGATATCTCCGTTAATGTTAACAGCTTCTTTACCTTGTGCAAGTGCTGCATCTTTGTCGATGTCTTTTGCTATTTCAATAACAGCTTTAGTCTTGCCGTTAATCTGAACAGCAATCTCAACAGTATCTTCCACTATCTTTGATGCGTCATACTCTGGCCATTTCTCAAATGCGATAGTGTCATCATGTCCCATTCTCTGCCAAATTTCTTCACTCACGTGAGGACAAATACATGAGAACATCTTAATCAAATTCTCAGCGTATTCTCTTGGGCAAGTGCCGTTCTTGTAAACTTCATTTACAAAAATCATCATCTGACTAATTGCTGTGTTATATGCAAGTTCTTCAAAGTCATCAGTCACTTTCTTGACTGTCTGATGATAAACCTTTGTAAGCGCGTCATCATTATCGTCTGTTATATTTTCTGGATTTATAAAGAAAGTCCAAACTCTGTTTATAAATCTCTTTGCACCAACTACGTTGTTAGAATTCCATGGTTTAGATACTTCCAAAGGTCCCATAAACATTTCGTATAGTCTAAGTGTATCTGCACCAAACTCATCCACAATATCACTAGGGTCAATTACAAACTCTGGGAAACGTTTACCCATCTTGACTCCGTTTTCACCCAAAATCATTCCTTGGTGAACTAGCTTTTTGAATGGCTCTTTCACTGGTGATAAGCCTTCATCATATAGGAATCTGTTCCAAATACGTGAATATAGCAAATGTCCTACTGCATGCTCAGGACCTCCTACATAAAGGTCAACTGGAAGCCAATGTTTTAGAAGTTCATAGTTTGCAAACTCCTCATCGTTGTGTGGGTCTATATATCTATAGTAATACCAAGATGAACCCGCAGAACCTGGCATAGTAGATGTCTCTCTAGTTCCCTTTATGCCATTCTTATCATATTGTTTCCACTCAGTTGCATTATCAAGTGGAGCTTTTCCATTCTTTCCTTTATAATCATCAAGTTTAGGAAGTACTAATGGAAGTTCATCATCCGGCAAAACATAAATCTCGCCATCTTCTTTGAACACGCAAGGTACTGGCTCGCCCCAGTAACGCTGTCTTGCAAAAATCCATTCTCTAAACTTATAGTTTACTTTTTCTCTACCAACTCCAAGTTTAACAAGTTTTTCTGTGATAGCAGGCTTTGCTTCTTCCACAGTCATTCCGTCAAACTCTTCAGAGTTCATAAGTTTGCATCCTTTGCCTAGGTAGTCTTCTTTTTCAAATGCATGCTCTGATGTGTCACCACCATCAATAACCTGAATCATATCAATACCATGAACCTGGGCATACTCAAAGTCTCTTTGGTCATGACTAGGAACAGCCATAACTGCACCTGTACCATAACTAGCAAGCACGAAGTCACCAATAAACAATGGAACTTCTTTTCCGTTGACTGGGTTGATACAAGTTAGACCTTCTAGCTTACAACCAGATTTAGTCTTGTTAAGTTCAGTTCTGTCCATATCGCTCTTCTTCATAGTCTCATCTATGTAAGCCTGAACTTCTTCTTTATTTTCAACTCTATCCATTAAGCTTTGAACAATATCTCCTTCCGGAGCAAGTACCATAAATGTGATACCGTAAATCGTCTCAATACAAGTTGTAAAGATAGAGAATTTTCCACCGCCCACGATTTCAAAGTCCACTTCTACACCTGTAGATTTTCCAATCCAGTTTCTCTGGATTTCTTTAGTAGACTCTGGCCAGTCAATCTCTTCCAAACCTTCTAACAATTTTTCGGCAAAAGCAGGCTGATCAATAACCCACTGCTTCATATTTTTACGAACTACTGGATATCCACCACGCTCTGACTTTCCGTCTATTACTTCATCGTTTGAAAGAACTGTACCTAGTTCTTCACACCAGTTAACTGGCATATCGATATATTTGGCATATCCTGCTTCAAATAATTTCTTAAAAATCCACTGTGTCCATTTATAGTATTTAGGATCTGATGTAGCAATCATCTTTGACCAATCATAGTCAAATCCTAATTCTTTAAGCTGCTTTGAGAAAACCTTTATATTTTCTTGTGTAAATCCATCTGGATGATTACCTGTAGTAACAGCGTACTGTTCAGCAGGAAGTCCAAATGAGTCATATCCCATAGGATGAAGTACATTGTATCCTTGCATTCTCTTCATTCTAGACATAATGTCTGTAGCTGTATACCCTTCTGGATGTCCAGCGTGAAGACCTACTCCTGATGGATAAGGGAACATATCAAGCGCATAATATTTAGGCTTGCTAAAATCCCAGACATCTGTTTTAAATGTCTCGTTCTCTTCCCAATATTTCTGCCATTTTTTCTCAACTTCTTTGTGATTATATGTATCTGACATAATTCCTCCTAAGGTTGCTCGATAGCTGTCTCAGTCTCAACTTGTTTTTTCTTCTTCTTTTTCTTCTTATGTTTTTTCTTAACTACTTTTTTCTTTTTGTGTTTCTTCTTTTTCTTCTGACCTGGGAACTTGAATTTCTTCTTAGGTCCTTTGTCTTCTTTTACTTTAACCTTCACAAAGGTTTGTGCAGCTCCCACATTTCCAGATTTATCTTTAGCAGTAACTACTACTGAGATATCTCCCTCGTTCAAATCTTCTTTATCAACAGTTTGAACATTCATAACACAGCCAGGTTCATTTACTGATGCTGCTTTACGTACCATTTCTTTAATCTTATCGATATTAGATTGTTTGATTACATCTTTTTTGTCCAAACTCTTCAGTTCGAATTTGAACTTCTGGTTAGCAATAGTAACCTTTGGCGGTGTTGTGTCTACTACTTTAAATTTACATGAACCTTTTAGGTTTCCTTTTTTATAAGTAAACTTGATAATCTTGGAGCCAGTCTCTTTGGTACTTATTTTATTATGCTTAAGGTTTGCAGTAACTACATTTCCCTTAGCATCTTTTGCAATAATATTATTGAGATAGTTTACTTTATGTCCTTTCTCAATAGTTACTGTCTTTAATCCAAATGTAATTTGATTATTCTTCTGCTTTTTGTAGGGATTGTTTTTGTTAGGGTCTGTTGGATCCCAACCGCATGCCTTAGCAAGACCTGGATTCGTCAAATTTGTCTTATTTTTAGGCAGCATTATCTCTGCTTTTTTACCTAGCACTTGCACTGTTATCCTATATGCATTATCTCTAATCCATTTAGCATCATTACAAGTAAGCCAAATGCAGCCATCTTTATGCTTTGCATTTCGAAGAGTTTTATATGAAGTTCTCTTCATAGTGTTTGGATACTTATCTTTATACTCAATACTCTGTATATATCCATTCTTAGCGTATGTAGTGTTGAACTGATGCCATGAACCATTTGTCTTCATCCAGTCATAAGTACTTTTTGTCTTAAATGTTCCAGCCTTCACTTTTTTTCCTGGCGAAGCAACAAATGCTGTTACAAAGGTACGTGCACTTAGATTCTCAGTATACTTGTAAACTGCCACTACACTTTGCTTTGGGCTAACAACTAAATAATATTTGGTTGATTTTTTTGATACTTTAGTCTCTTCTTGCTTAGCCACGCCACTAGTTTTATCGGCCTCTTTGTTTACTTTGCTATAGATAAACATTAAAACACCAAAAATAATTCCAGCGACTATTACTATCTCTAGAATTGTGATTAAAATGCTTTTTACCTTTGGATTTTTAATGTTTATTATAGGTTTACGCATACCGCTATATTATACAATAAAACAGACAATAATTAAAGAAAAGATATAATAAGAACACACGAGTTTTACCCCGTGTGTTTTTTGATTATTTATTAATAAATAAGTGTTTTTACATACTTAAATGCCCTTTGTACATAAGGTATTGCAATGATAGCAATGGTAATAGCTGCTTCTGCTCCTAGATACGCTCCGTTATACGCTAGCGAGTATGTGACAGCGCCCCAACCTTTCCAAGCATATGTTCCAAAGAATATCCATCCAGATATAAATGCAAACACATATCTTCCAAGCACTCCACATATGTATCCTACTAACAAACCACCGTATTTATGATTTTTATCGAAGTGATATCCTATTCCGGATAACCCTAATGCACCGAAAGCCAACGGATAGTCAACTAGTAACTGCGGCAAAGTCAAAACATATGGATCAATAATCATTTGCAATAGACCATATGCCACACCAGTTAAAATTCCGGCGCCAAAACCATACCAATATCCTATCAAGCAAATAAAAAGCATGCTTAACAAAGTTACTGTTCCACCAAATGGGAAACTAATTATTTTTATATTAGATGTTATAAAAGCTATGGCTACACATATTGCAGATACCGCTAGTTGTTTGGCTGATACTTTTTTTGCTCTTTTTCCTACTATAAATGATGAAGCTATTAACAAAGCCAAAACTATTAAGGCGATTATTACCACATAGCCCCATATAGTAGGAACATACATTATTCCGCCATATCCATCATCCACGCCTTTAGCAAATATTTTCAAAAATTCCATAAAAAAAGACCTCCAGTTACACAATATGCTAGAGGTCATCATTAATAAAATGAATAATTGCTTCCTTACGTAGGTATTAACCTAATCAAGTTATAAGGGATTAGACTTACGTCTATCTCAGCACTGGGCACCCCTAGCGTCATATTTAATTCTTGTATACTTTATCACTTTTAATCGTTCATTTCAATGTCTATTTGCACGCATCCTTCATTTCCCTTACGTATTCGCCCACATAAGGAACAGCATCCTTGCCATACTTGGCAATGATTTTCACAATAGCACTTCCCACTATTGCTCCGTCTGCATACTTACAAACTTCTGTTGCTTGCTCTGGTTTAGAAATACCAAATCCAATAGCGCAAGGAATATCAGTAGTCTCTTTAACTAATCTTGTCATCTCACCTAAGTCTGTAGTTATGTTTTCTCTGACACCCGTTACACCAAGAGATGAAACTACATAAACATACCCCTTTGCTTTTGCAGAGATTTCTTTTATTCTCTCATGGCTAGTAGGTGCAACTAGCGGAATATAATCTATTCCGTATTCATCGCAGTCGTTTGCAAACTCATCGCGTTCTTCAAATGGAATATCCGGAACTATCACACCAGACACTCCCACTTCACTACACTTTTTCATAAAGTGATTAGAACCAATTTTGAATATAACATTGGCATATGTCATAAAAACTATAGGAACTTTTATTTCATCTTTTAGTTCCTCTAGCATTTTAAAAATCTTGTCAGTCCTTGTTCCAGAAGCTAGCGCTCTAATGTCTGCTTCTTGAATCACTTCACCCTCAGCTATAGGGTCCGAAAAAGGAATTCCAAGTTCTATTATATCTGCACCGTTATCCTGTATTTCAAGAATCAACTTCTTTGTAGTCTCCAAATCAGGATCACCTGCTGTTATAAACGGAATAAATGCTTTTCCATTTTTAAATGCATCACTTATTCTACTCATCTATATTTACTCCTTTGTATCTGGCAATTGATGCCACGTCTTTGTCACCTCTGCCAGAAAGATTGATTACAACTATTTGGTCTTTATCTAATGTTGGAACGTACTTAAGCGCGTACGCCAAAGCATGTGAACTTTCAACTGCTGGAATAATTCCTTCCACCCTAGACAAATATTCAAATGCTTCCACTGCCTCTTCATCAGTAATAGCAACATACTTCGCTCTTCCTGTATCATTTAGCATTGCATGCTCTGGACCAATACCTGGATAGTCTAATCCTGCAGAAATTGAATAAACTGGAGCTATCTGTCCATATTCATCTTGGCAGAATAATGTCTTCATACCGTGGAAGATTCCCTCTGAACCGTTTGTGATAGTAGCTGCATTTTTTGGATTATCTACACCTAGTCCTGCTGCCTCACAACCAATCAATTCAACATCTTCATCTTCTATAAAATGATAAAAAGCACCAATAGCATTACTTCCACCACCCACACACGCAATTACTGCATCAGGTAGTCTTCCTTCTTTCTCATTTAGTTGCTCTTTTATTTCTTCACTGATAACACTTTGGAAATCTCTAACCATTGTAGGGAAAGGATGAGGGCCCATAACTGAACCAATAACATAAAGTGTATCATCCATTCTATTAGTCCACTCTCTCATGGCATCGTTAATAGCGTCTTTCAAAGTCTTTGTTCCAGATTCTACAGAGTGTACTTTTGCACCTAATAGTTCCATTCTAAATACATTTAAAGCCTGACGTTTACAGTCTTCTTTTCCCATAAACACTTCACACTCTAAACCTAAAAGAGCCGCTGCTGTAGCTGTAGCCACACCATGCTGTCCTGCACCAGTTTCAGCAATTACTCTAGTTTTGCCCATTTTCTTTGCAAGCAAACACTGACCAAGTGCGTTATTTAGTTTATGAGATCCTGTATGATTCAAGTCTTCTCTTTTAAGGTAAACTTTGGCCCCACCTAAATCTTCTGTCATCTTTTCCGCATAGTATAATCTAGATGGTCTGCCAACATACTCATTAAGCAAAGTCTTTAACTCAGTTTTAAATTCTGGATCATCTTTATAATGTAAATATGCTTCTTCTAATTCATTGATGGCTGTCATCAATGTCTCTGGTACATACTGTCCACCGTGTATACCAAATCTTCCTTTACTCATCTCTCCTCCTAATAAGTCTTCCTTACTATATCTATCACTTGTTTAATCTTAATTTTATCTTTAACACCGTCTGTCTCCACGCCACTACTTAAATCTACTGCAAACGGTTTGTATTTTAGAATATTTTTTTCCAAGTTACTTGCATCTAATCCGCCAGCCAAAAAGTAATTTTTCAAATCTTTTGGAATAAGCGTCTTGTCAAATTCCTTTCCACTACCTCCAGCCATTTCTTTAGAATATGTATCTAGCAAAAGATATTCTACGTCCAAGTCTTTAGCCTCTAAAATATCTTCTGTACTTTTGACCTTTACCGCTTTTATGACTTTTAACTCAGGCGATGTTTTTTCTTTCAACAAATCAATATATTTTTGATCTTCATTTCCGTGAAGTTGAACGATATCAATCACACTGTCATTAACTAAATCTGCCACCAAATCTATATCGTCATCCACAAAAACACCGACTGACATTATATCATCATCTAAAAGATTTTTTAATTCTTTTGCAGTTTCTTTGTCTACTTTTCTTTTAGACTGGGCAAAGACAAAACCGATATAATCTGGCTTTAGTTCATTGACATATTCTATATCTTCTTTTCTTTTTAAACCACAAATCTTTATCTTAGTCATTTTAACTATCCAATTCTATTAACATTTCTTCTTTGTTATCAGATTTCATAAAAGTCTCACCTATCAATACGCCATTTACATTTGCTTCTTTTAATCTTCTGACATCTTCTTTTGTCTTTATGCCACTTTCGGCTACAAACAAAATGTTTTCTGGAACTAGTTTTCTTAGCCTCTCACTGTTTGCAATGTCTACTTCAAAAGTCTTTAAGTCTCTATTATTAACACCAATCATTCTAGCGCCTGCATTTATAGCCTTGTTTATCTCGTCTTCATCGTGCGCTTCCACTAAAGCAGATATTCCAAGTTTGTCGCATATGTAAATATACTTTCTGATAGTTTCTTCATCCAAAAGAGAACAAATCAAAAGCACACAATCAGCACCATGTAATTTGGCATCGTAAATCATATACTCGTCCACCACAAAATCTTTTCTAATAATCGGAATACTTACATGCTCACTTATTTCTTTTAAGTACTTTTTATCTCCTTGGAAAAACTCAGGTTCTGTAAGAACAGATATGCAAGAAGCACCAGCTCTCTCATAGTCCTTAGCAATTTCTACATACGGGAAGTCTTCTGCTATTACACCTTTGGATGGTGATGCTTTTTTGACTTCGCATATAAAGGACATGCCAGGTTTCTTTATCGCTTCCTCAAACACAAAGTATCCTCTAGGAAGAGCAAGGGCTTCTTCTTTTATCTCTTCTAAACTTTTTATGTTTTTTTCTTTTTCTACTCTTTCTTTAGTGGAAAGAGCAATCTTTTCTAAAATCATAAAACTCCTTAGGCATTAGTTGCCTCAATATATTTATCTAATGCCTGCAAAGCATATCCTTTGTCGATAGCATTTCTTGCAATATCAATACTCTCTTCATAAGTTACTTCATCTGTGTAACAGTAGATAGCGGCCGCTGCATTTAGAAGAACTGCATTAAGTTTTGGTCCAGTAATCTTTCCAGACAAAATGTCTCTAGTTATCTTAGCATTTTCTTCTCCATCACCACCTTGCAAGTCTGCTTTAGTACAAAGTTCGAAACCATAATCTCTAGGATCAAGTTCGTATCTAACCACTTTCTTTTCTCTGATCTCACAAACTGTAGTTTTGGCACTTGCTGATATTTCGTCCATAACATCGTGTCCAAAAACTACCATTCCTCGATCCACTCCTAACTGCATTAACACTTTTGCAATTGGATCTACCAGTGATTCATCATATACACCAATAACATTTTTGTTAGCGCTTGCTGGGTTAGTAAGTGGTCCTAAAATATTAAATATTGTTCTAACTCCAAGTTGGCCTCTCACTGGTCCCACATATTTCATTGCTGGATGATATTTTTGTGCGAACAAGAAAGTGAATCCACTATCTCTAAGCACTTCTTTCGCCTTTTCTGGGTCAATAGTAATGTCTGCTCCCAATGCCTCTAACACATCTGCAGCTCCTGACTTACTTGAAACTCCACGGTTACCATGTTTTGCCACGCTACAACCAGCGCCGGCTGCCACAAAAGCTGATGTAGTAGATACATTAAATGTTCCAGCTCTATCTCCACCAGTTCCAACAATCTCCAACAAGTCAATTGTATGTTCTAGCTTTTTGCCATTGTCTCTCATGCCCTGAGCGCTACCAAGTATTTCATCTATAGTCTCACCCTTCATACAAAGAGCTACAAGGTAAGCACTAATTAATGCATCACTTACCTCTCCACTCATTATTTCATTCATGCATTCTTTTGCTTCTTCACTTGTTAAGTTTTCATTCTCCACTAATTTTTTAACTGCTTCATTAATCATTTCTTTACTCCTTTATTTCCAAAAAATTTTTTAATATTTTTTTGCCATCCGGTGTTAGTACTGATTCCGGATGAAACTGAAGTCCGTAGATGGGATAATCTTTATGCTTTATCGCCATTACCTCTTCGTCAAAAAGATCTGTAGCCAATATTTCTAGTTCATCGCTGCTTTTTGTTTTGTCAGCTGATAATGAATGATATCTGGCTGCCTCGAAATGATTGTTAACCCCTTCAAATATTTCATTATCTATTAAGATATTAATTTTACTTTTCTTGCCATGCATCAATTTCTGTGCGTAAGTAATATCTATTCCAAAATTTTCGCAAATACATTGATGTCCTAAGCAAACTCCAAGAATTGGATATTCACTTTTTAATTCTTTTACCACCTCTTTACATATGCCTGCATCTTTGGGTCTTCCTGGTCCTGGTGAGAGGATTATATGTGTAGGATTCATGGTACATATATCATCTATACTCACCTCATCATTCCTCACTACTTTAATATCACCATCTGCCAACTCTCCTATGTATTGAACGAGGTTGTAGGAAAAACTATCGTAGTTATCAATAAGTAAAATCATCAATAATCCACCTCGCTTCCCCTTATCACTGCTTCCATAGCAGCTTTGGCTTTGTGCTCGCACTCAAGATATTCGCTTTCTGGAACACTGTCTGCCACAATACCTGCGCCAGCTTGTACTGTCACCTTATTGCCTTTCTTAACCGCTGTTCTTATTGCTATACAAACATCTAAGTTTCCAGATAAATCTATGTATCCGATTGCTCCGCCATAAATTCCTCTAGGTGCCACTTCTAATTCTTCTATTATTTCGCAAGCCCTAAACTTTGGCGCCCCAGACAAAGTTCCTGCCGGTAGTAAACTTGTTATGGCATCACACGCATCTTTGTCCTCTCTTATTTTTCCTGTCACTGTCGATGCTATGTGCATTACCTTAGAGAATCTGTGGATTTTCAAATACTCTTTTACATTCACACTTCCAAACTCAGCAATCTTTCCAATGTCGTTCCTGGCCAAATCAACTAACATATTGTGCTCTGCCAATTCTTTTTCATCAGCTAGCAACTCTTTTTCTAGTTTCAAGTCTTTCTCTTCTGTCTCACCTCTTGGTCTTGTTCCTGCCACTGGAAATGTAGTAAGTTCTTTGTCTACAAGTTTCACCATTGTCTCTGGTGATGCTCCGGCTATTTCTAAGTCATCTATCTTAATAAAATACATATATGGTGATGGGTTAGTTGTTCTTAAATTTCTATATGCATTTATTAACGATCCTCTATATTCTGCCTCAAACTTTCTAGATACCACTCCCTGGAAGATATCACCTTCCTTTATATAATTCTTAGTCTTTTCAACCATTTCGCAATATTCATCTTTACTCATATTGCTTTTGAAATTGACTTCACTTGGAGTTACTTCTCTTTGAAGTTTTGACTCATCTAAAACTAATGATGTCATCTTTTCAATCTCTAAGACTGCTTTGTTGTATCCTTGAAGTCCTTCTTCTGATTTCATGTTTGCTATAAGGATCAATTTTTGCTTTAGATGATCGAAAGCTATTATTTTGTCGAAAAGCATTAGTTCGAAATCATTTACATCGCCACTTGATAGATTTAACTTCGGCTCTGCATAACCAATCATGTTGTATCCAAAGTATCCAACCAATCCTCCTGTAAATGTAGGAAGTCCTTCCATCTTTGGCGAATGATACTTCTTCAAAAGATTTCTTAAAACCTCTATTGGACTGCCATCGTTTTCTAGTTCAATCTCTCCGCTAGTGGTTGTGGTCTTTCCATCTTTACAAGAAATCTTTAACACTGGATTATATCCAAGGAAGGAATATCTCGCCCAGTTTTCTCCACCTTCCACACTTTCTAGTAAAAAGAATCTTGAGTCGCATGCTTGTAGTTTTCTAAGAAGTGTAATTGGTGTAATAACATCTGAATACATTTCTTTTGCGATAGGAATTAAACTGTAGTCTTCTAAGTACTTTTCAATGTCTTCATACTTGGTAAGCATTACATTACCTATCTTTGCCACTTGTTTCTCACTGTTCATAACCTTGCTCCTAATAATTATTAGATGGTTGTGAATAGTAAATGCTGAATTAAAAAAACTCCTGTCCCTAGAAAAGGGACAAGAGTTATTATAATCTCCTGCGGTGCCACCCAATTTAATGCAATAGCATTCACTTAGCAACGTACCATCATACGTCTCCTCTTATAACGGTGAGGTTCCGTCAGCGTCTACTCATCATATGATTTTCAAGCCACCCTCACAGGTCCATTCGCTACTTATTGTTTATCGCTTCACACCACCCAGCGATTCTCTCTGAAAACAAGTCATGTAGTTACTACTCCTGTTCATCGGTTTGATATTTAATTGTAAGTATCTTACAACCTAGAAATATATTTGTCAACAAAATATTCATATATTTCTCATAAAAAAGAGAATGCCGAATTTCGACATTCTCTTTATTATTGGTATCAGGTTAGTCTTCTCTGTTTGCGTTCTCCTCAATCTGCTTAGCCTGTACATCACCAGGTGCTTGCTCGTACTTGGATACTACATATTCAAATTCTCCGCTACCACCAGTAATCTGACGAAGCGCTGTGGAGTAACCATAGAGTTCTAATACAGGGACCTCAGCTTCGATAAACTGCTTTCCGCCATCGATAGCTGTCATATTAGAAACACGACCACGTCTCTTATTAAGATCTCCCATTACGTCTCCTGAGTTTTCATCTGGACATGTAACTTTAAGTTCTGCAATAGGCTCTAGGAGAACAGGATTAGCCTCCATAAAACCTTTCTTAAACGCGAGTACCGATGCAGTCTTAAATGCCATCTCAGATGAATCTACAGGATGGTAAGAACCATCAATAAGAGTACACTTGATTCCCACTACTGGATATCCAGCCATAGGACCTGCTTTTACGCATTCCTGAATACCTTTTTCAACAGCTGGGAAGTAATTCTTTGGTACAGCACCACCTACTACTCTCTCTGCAAACTCGTAAGCTGTAGAAAGATCGCCTGATGGTTCAAATTCCATAATTACGTCACCATACTGTCCGTGTCCACCGGATTGTTTTTTGTGCTTTCCTTGTACTTGAGATTTACTTCTAATAGTCTCACGGAAAGCAATTCTAGGTTTGTGAAGCTCGATTTCAACTTTATATTTGTTCTTTAGCTTAGATGCCATTACTTCAATCTGTTGATCTCCGATACCGTAAAGTAATGTTTGTCTATTCTCATCGTCCACTACAAACTTGAAAGTTAAATCTTCGATGCAAAGCTTAGTCAAAGCCTGTGCAATCTTATCTTCATCACCTTTGTTCTTAGCAGTATATGCCATGTATGTGTAAGGTTTAGACATTGTGGTTGGATGATATTCGATAGCCCATTTCTTAGTAGATAATGTATCACCTGTACGTGTACTATCTAACTTACCAATAGCTCCGATATCTCCTGAATGAAGCTCTGGAACTTCAATAACATCTTTACCTCTCATAACGTAAAGCTTATTCAATTTTTCCTCTACGTTCTTGTTTGCGTTAAATACTGTATCGCCTGCTTTCAAAATACCAGTACGAACCTTCACTAGAGAATACTTTCCAACGAATGGGTCCATGATAGTTTTGAATACATAAGCTGATACTGGTTTAGAATCATCAAAGTCTGCTACCACTTCTTCTCCTGTATTTACGTCAGTAGCTTTCTTTAATACTTCTGCTTTATCTGCTGATGGGAAATATTTTTCAAATCCCTGTAGAAGAGATGTAACACCTTGACATGTGATAGCTGAACCAAGCATAACTGGAACAATATCACAACTAATTACGTTCTGTCTAAGTGCTGTAGAAATTTCTTCTGGAGTAAATTCTTCGCCTTCAAAATATTTTTCCATTAGATCTTCATCAGACTCTGCCACAGCCTCCATCAAAGCGTCTCTGCAAGGATCGAGTTCACCGTGAATACTATCAGGAATATCCATCTCTGTGTAGTTACCCTGATCATCGGTATACTTTCGTCCACCCATCTTTACTACATTCACATAACCTGTTAGTGAATCACCTTCTATGATAGGCAAATGGAAAGGAGCAATCTTCTTTCCAAATTTATCCTTGAGGTCTTGAACTATCTGGGCATAATCCGCATTAGGATCATCCATATTTGTTACAAAGAACATTCTAGGAATTTGTCTACGTTCACAAATTTCCCATGCTTTAACTGTGCCGACTTCCACGCCAGCTTTTCCGTTAATAACTATTACAGCAGCATCTGCCACACTCATAGCATCTTCTGCTTGACCGATAAAATCAAAATAGCCTGGGGCATCTAAAATATTGTATTTCAAACCTTCCCACTCTACAGGGACTACAGACGCACTAATTGAAAACTGTCTGTTAGTCTCCTCTTCGTCATAATCGCTTATAGTGCTTCCATCGACTATCGTTCCCATTCGATTTATCACACCTGTCGAATATGCGAATGCTTCAGCTAGAGTGGTCTTGCCGGCCCCTCCGTGTCCTAAAAATACAACGTTTCTAATTTTGGAAGTTTCATATACTTTCATAAAAACGTCCCTCCTTATAAAATTTTAATCCGGTGAGCATTGCTGCCCCACAACATACTTATATTTTACTCTCTTTTTTCTTTTTGTACAATAAAGGTTAAAAGTTTAACAAAGATAATTTTTCTGTTATAATAACTAAAATGAATTTTGGCTTAAACGCCCTTTGGCGAAGAAGTAATGGAGTTTGTTATGAATAAAAATTTTGGATTTATTGGAATAGGTTTAATAGGTGGTTCTATCGCCAAAACTTTGCGCAAGGTTTATCCAGACTGCACTATCACTGTGTATAACCGCGGTGAGGAAGCTAGGAAGCTTGCATTGGAAGACGGAACTGCTAATGTCGCATGCGAACAAGTAGATGATACTTTTAAAAATTGCGATTATATTTTCCTTTGCACTCCTGTTGAGCACAACACTACTTATCTTTCACTTTTAAAAGATATTATAAAAGATGATTGTATTATTACTGATGTGGGAAGTGTTAAGGGGAACATCCACAAAGCAGTTAGTGAACTTGTTATGGAAGAAAACTTTATTGGTGGACATCCAATGGCTGGTTCTGAAAAGACTGGTTATGAGAATTCACACAATCATATGTTGGAGAATGCTTTTTATGCTATCACTCCTACTGATAAAGTTTCAAAAGATAAAGTGGATGAGTATAAACAGATTGTTTCTGATATGGGTGCTATCCCTATTATTTTTTCACCGGAAGAACACGATCACACTGTGGCTACCATTTCTCACTTGCCACATTTGATTGCATCAAGTCTTGTGAACCTAGTCAAAGACAATGACTCTAAAGAAGAATATATGAAGACTTTGGCTGCCGGCGGATTTAAAGGCATCACACGTATTGCTTCATCTTCTGCAGATATGTGGGAACAGATTTGTATGACTAACAATGAAGAGATTAGCAAGATGCTTCAAAAATATATTGATAGTTTGAAAACTGTTAAAGATGAACTTGATTCTAAAGATGCTCCTGCTATCCATGAAATGTTTGTGGAGAGCAAGGACTATAGAGATAACATTGATAACTTATCGAACAGTATTATTTTAAATCACTTCACATTGTTCTGTGATATTGTAGATGAGTCTGGAGCTATTGCTACTATCGCCACTATCTTAGCCACAAACGGAGTAAATATTCGAAACATTGGAATTGTTCATAACAGAGAGTTTGAGGAAGGAGTTTTAAGAATTACATTCCACAAACAAGACGATGCCGACAAAGCATATGAACAGTTAGTGAAACATAGATACAGTGTTATAAAAAGATACGAATAAAATTACAATAAAAAAACAGTCCACGGAAAAATCCGTGGACTGTTTTTTTATTTTTATTAAGGAGTGTACTCCGCTGTTCCTGATTTACCTAATACTTTGGTACCATCAAGTGTTACATAGTACGGAGTAACTTTCCATGATGATGCTTTTGTTCCATCCATATTTCTAATTGTGTATGTAAAGAAGTATTGTGAGTCATTAGAGAATACAGTTGGAAGTATTGATTGATTATCTGCAGTAATCTTACTATAAACTTTACTTACTTCTTTGTCGGTCTGTTTGATTGTAGTATCTCCATAAGTACCGCTAAATATAAATCCTGCTGATTGATAATCAAGTGAATCAATTGTACTTACAAATCTTAAAGCGTTATGGCTGCTAACCTCCCACTGATGCTTAAATGTTAATACTTTAGCATCAATGAACTTAGCATAAGCACTGCCAGATGTCTGATCATAGACTGTAGTGTAATCAGCATCTGAGAACCATCCTGCAAAGATCAATCCGTCTTTTGTTGGATAAATCTCATTTGTCTTATATACTTCTACATCGTACTTGTTGCCAGTCTTTGAATCTGTAGCAGATGCATTTCTAATCTGTAAGTATGAAATATTTGATCCGTTCTTAACAGCTATCTCATTGGTGTATTCTGTCATAGCTGACAAGTAAACAACTAATCCTGTACCTTGAATTCCGCATACATTCTCAGTCTTTCCATTTACTGAAACAGAATCTATTACATTAGGTACTGTAAAGTAAACACCCTGTTCGTCAGCAAACGCTGGCTTTTGAACACTTACAATCTGATTAATCTTAATCTTAGAAGTATCGTTGTAATACCACTGAGAACCACCATCTGTAATGTTAATCCACTCGTCACCCTGTGGCTCTGGAGCTTCAGTAGGTTGCTCTGTTGGATCATCTGGTGATGATGGATAAGGATCTCCTGCTCTTATAATAATAGTAAACTCATTATCGAATGTATCAACAATAACTAGTGTATTATCAGCATTCTCATTTAGGTCTGCTATTGTTACTCTTACATAAGCTCCTCCCCAAATAGTAAGCGCATTACCATTCAATGTAGCACTCTTATAATTTGGTTTCATAATGGCTGCAGAACCAGCGATAAACAATGAAGCTCCTTCTCGTTGGAATACTCCATTAAACTCATCAGTAGTCTTCTTGTCTACAATACATATCTTGTAATCAGAACCATCTGTAGCTGCTTTCCACTCTTGATTCTTATATGGATCAACTGCACCTTGTGTAGTTGGTTGAACTGTAGTGGTTGGTGCTACCGTAGTAGTTGGTGCCACTGTTGTGGTTGGTGCTACTGTAGTAGTTGGTGTCACTGTAGTAGTTGGTGCTACTGTAGTGGTTGGTGCTACTGTGGTAGTTGGTTCTGCTGTAGTAGTTGGTTCTGCTGTAGTAGTTGGTACTACTTTGCCGGCGAACTCTGTTGTTCCTCGACCAATTTCATTTCCATTGTGATCATACGCCACAACAATCAATGTATAAGTAGTGTTATCGTCAAGGTATGTTCCACCTTTAGTTCTGATAACTGTATCTACCCATGTGTCTGTTGAACCTACTGTTCCCTGGTCACTCCAACACCATCCGTTGGCAGCAATCGCTTTGCCGGCATCCACTTCTTCATTAATATATGATTTGTATCCGGCTGCTCCAGGAACTTTGTTCCAGTGTGTGTAAATTGCATAATATGTGTTTCCATCCTGAGTCAAATCTTGTCTATAAGAATCATAGAACTCAACATCTCCACCTATTACTTCTGGTTCAGTAATTGTAATTTGTTTTGTTCCATACCCAACCTTTTGATTGAACGCATTGTAGGCTTCTACTATAAGTGTATAAGTTTGGCCTACTTCTATTGTAATTGAACCATCTCTAGTTCTTGCAACTTTATCTACCTTTGACATTGGTTGAGTTGCTTGATCGTTGAAAATCCATCCGTTATTTAATGTAGCTGCAGCATGATCGTCATCCACTTGTCCTAGATATGCGTATGCTTTAGCTGTTCCTTCTGGATTAACCCAATCAGCCCAAAGATTTCCATTTGATTCAATATCATCTGTTAAAGCTCTGATATTAATATCTTGAACATCTGGGTCTTCATCTGGTTTAACTATTTCAGTCACTTCAAATGTCAATGTTGTCTGACCAGTTACAAACTTACCAGCCAAATCAACTGTCTTACTATATGAAGTAGAGTTATCTTTTGTATCTTCAAATACAACTACGCCATCAGCTTTAATCTTAATACTGTATGTCTTAGAAGAATCTAAGCCAGTCTTATTAACGTGTAATTGCTGACACCATCCTTGGTCAGCCACTCCGGCGCTTATAACATTGATAGGTAGTGTAAATAAATCAGCTGTCTGATTGCTAACGTCAATGTCTGCTTGACCCCAGCTTCCACAATAGATTGCTGTGATACCTTGTACATCATTGTAGTCTGCTCCGTCTCCTACTACAAAGCTTCCATCAGCTTGTCTATGTAACCATCTATCCTTACATGAAATCCAATTTGTAATTGGAGTGTCTGTAGGTTCCTCTGTAGGAGCTACTGTAGTAGTTGGTGCCACTGTAGTAGTTGGTGCAGCTGTAGTGGTTGGTGCTGCTGTAGTAGTTGGTGCTGCTGTGGTAGTAGGTGCAACTGTGGTAGTTGGTGCAGCTGTGGTAGTTGGCGCTGCTGTAGTAGTTGGTTTTACTGTAGTAGTTGGCGCCGCTGTTGTGGTTGGTGCCGGTATTGTGTATTCAACCGGATCACATTTCAATGTCTCACCAAACGAATCATTCGTTGGCAAAGAAATCTGATAAGAACGTGTTCCATATCCAAAGTCTGTCTTTGGTTTTGTTCCATTCTTAGTTACTTGACCATAGTACTCGCCATCTACATATAAGTTGGCTGTATTGCCAGTAGTCGACCAACTGAATCTTAGAGAACTACCATAACCTACTACTGTAAATCCTGCAGGCGCACTCTTTTGCTGTGGTGCCTTTGTGGTAGTTGGCGCTGCTGTGGTAGTAGTTGGTTGTTCCATTGTTCTAACTAATGGGTCAGTTTTCAATGACTCATGGAATGAATCAGTTGTAATTAATGCTATTTCATATGAATGAGTTCCGTAGAACTTTGTATCTGTATATGCTCTGTTTTTCTGAATATAATTATAATAAACTCCATCTATATACAAATTAGCATAGCCTGACTCTACCCAGTTGAAAGTAATGCTTGTGCCAGATACTGTTGCGGTAAAACCTGAAGGAGCAGCCTGTTGTGTAGGCGCTTCTGTAGTGGTTGGTGCCACTGTAGTAGTTGGCTCAGCTGTGGTAGTAGGCGCTGCTGTGGTAGTTGGTTTAGCTGTGGTGGTTGGCGCTACTGTAGTTGTTGGTGCGACCGTGGTAGTAGGCGCCTCTGTCTCCGGTTCAGGTATAGTTACATAAACCGCACTTGTCTTTTTGCCTTCCCAAGGTGCCACATCTAGTTTAAATGCAATTGCAAAACTATGTTGTCCCGCTGTGTAATTTGTAATAGGAATTGTCATTCCATTAGTTACATCACAATCATATGAGCCATCAACAAATAGTTTACAAGCTCTATCACTCTGATAATTAATTAATACATTCTGTCCTACTACTTGTGCTGTAAATCCTTCTGGCACTACATCCACAGGATTAACTGTAGTGGTTGGTGCCACTGTAGTAGTAGGTTTTACTGTAGTAGTTGGTGCTGCTGTAGTAGTTGGCTGCTGTGAAACAGGCCAAACAAGTTCATTGTCCTCGTTGTAAATTCTTGGACAATAAACATCTACTTCATTATTTATTCCAACCCAGCCTAATCCTAGAACTAATGCTGGTTGATCGTCCTTATATTCAAGCGCTCCTGTCAAAGTTTGAAGAGAGCCTGTTAGATTTGCTGTATTTTTATCTCCGTTCGAACCATCTGAAGATTGAACTGCACCATCTGTGGTTTGTGCTTTTATATCCCATTCGTAATGATAAACAATACCTGAAGAATATCCGCTCGCTAATTCAGGTAAATACAAGCAAACTTGAGTAAGCCATGAACTATTCCATGAACTTGCTGTTTGTACCACTTTGATATGTGAATTGTTAAGCGAATCTACTCCCGCCTTTGCCGAAGTACTTCCAGCCCAAGTTCCACATTGAACTTGATATATTCCAAATGTTGACCATGAATCAACTGCTACATTTGTGTTTGCATCAATGTTATTGCTGTATGTAGTAGTCTGTGGTGCCACTGTGGTAGTTGGTTTAGCTGTGGTGGTAGTTGGTTTGGCTGTGGTGGTAGGCTTAGCCGTAGTTGTAGTAACTGGTGTGGCTGTAGTCTCACCCTCTTTCCAAACATTAAACTCAGAAATGGACACCGTCTTTCCAGTTCCAATCATTCCGAGCGCAAAAATCAAAACTCCATTTGCACTGGAACCTGTCGTAAATGTACCTTGATACGTCTTTGTGCCGGACGTCAAGGATTCATCTATCAAGTCTGTATAACTATTACCCGAGCCTTCGTGTCTCAGTCGTAGATTATTGCCCGCGGCATCCGTCGTTATCTTCAAATAATAATTGTACGTGGTGCTAGCCGAAAGCGAAATCTTAGGTTTAAACTGTGCTGCCCACTCTCTGTATTGATCACTCCTTGCTGCGTTAATAATGTAGCCAGAAATATTATCTAATGAATCTCCACCTTTGTAAGCTGCTCTAAGTTGATAATAATCGTTTAAAAATTTGTATGACCATTTAGAACCTGCATCATTCCAAGAATCACCGTAAGTTCCTTCTGTATATCCTTCAGGATACTCTGTCTCAGGTTCTCCGTTGTATGTGTATGCTCTTACATAATCTACATACATAGTTGCGCTTTGGAAGTCAGCATCTGGAGGTGTGTTACCTGTATATCCTGTAGAGGAACTTCCCAAAGCTAAGTTAAGTAGGAAGAATGCATCCTTTGTAAAGTAATTGTGTGAAGACATTCCAGAACTAATATTGGCAGTTAGGAATACTACGTCATCCATATACCACTTAATCTGGTTCTCATCCCATGTCACACCATAAGTATGCCAGTTAGTGATTCCATCATCACTTGCATAGTAGTTATAGTTTCCGTCACTATAACTTCCCCAAGATGAATGGTTATCCCAAGAAGGTCCCCAGTGAAGAGTTCCTTCCGTGTAGTTTCTATCATTAGCATGCTCCATAATATCTAACTCACCGCACGCAGGCCATGTGTTAGTATCTATATCATTTCCCATCATCCAAAATGCAGGCCAAACACCATTTTGATTTCCGCCTTCTACTTTAAGTCTGGCTTCCATTTTGCCGTATTTAAAATATCTCTTACCCTTAGTAATAATACGCCCAGAGGTATACTGAGAACCTTGATAGCTCTCTTTTTTAGCTGTGATTTTTAAGTTACCTCCGGTAACTGCTACATTTGATGTTCTGCTGGTGTAATACTGTAGCTCGTTGTTACCCCAGCCTCCTGCACCTGTCTCATATGTCCAGGAGCTTGTATCTAAAGAGGAGCCCTCGAACTCATCACTCCATTGGAGAGTCCAACCGCTCGCCGAAGGATCAGCCGCAGCTGATACCTTACTTTTATTCGGGGAAAACGCGATTCCGCATACTACTAAAGCTATTGCCAAAGTATATGCTAAGATCTTTTTGTACATAAAGTCACGCCCTTTCTATTAAGTTGTAGTCCGACACTTTCCTATTATTATACTAACATATATTGCCTATACATTTCTAATGAAAAAAGACACCAGAGGGTGTCTTTTTTCGTAAAATATCACAATTTTATCACCTTTTAGCCGTTTTTTGGACTGATTTACTGATTATCAGTTAAAACGCTCAAAATATCGAAAAAATCGGCAAATGTTTTCTCACAACACTTAGGATTTTGTATCACTACATCTTCTATTTTTAAACCCGCCAAAGCGAAACTCATAGCCACTCTGTGGTCATCATAAGTCTCAATTTCTGCTCCACGAAGCACTCCTGGAGTTATCTCAATATCAGTTTTTCCGTTGTTATCTTTAACGTCTACTTTAGCACCAAGCTTTTCGAGTTCGCTCTTAATCACCATCACACGATTTGACTCTTGATTCCTAATATGTCCAACGTTTTTAATTACTGATGGTGTCTTTGCAAATGCTGCTACCACTGCAAAAGTCAAAGCTTGATCCGAATAGTCTGACATATCAACTACTTGTCCTTCAAATGAAGTTACCAAACTGCAATCCACCAACACTCCGTCTTCCTCGTCAGTGATATCCGCTCCCATCTCTTCTAATAAATTTAAGAACTTGATATCACCCTGCAAAGAATTAAGATGAACCCCTTGCACCTTTGCCTTGGTCCCAAGGATTAGCGCCATTGCATAAAAATAACATGCAGCTGAAACATCAGGCTCTACTTTATAGTCTGCTCCAAATGCTTCAACCATCTTCTTTGTCATCTCAATATATGAACCATTTACTCTAGCACCAGTTAAAGTAATATTAGCACCGCTCACAGATTTAGTCATAAGCATAGCACTTGCAAATTGTGTACTAGCATCAGTGTTAATCTCTATATCAAAATCTTTTAGTCCGCCTGATTTAATAATAAAAGGAAAATGTCCTTGTTCTTCTAAATAATCTATCTCTACACCTAAACCCACTAACAAGTCCAAAAACTCTTTCATTGGTCTCTTCTTCATTTGCTCAGAAGAATTAAGCGTAAACTCTCCGCCACAAACCGCAAGCATTGCACTTAAGAATCTTGCTGTAGTACCTGACGATTTAACATTGATAGTAGCCTTTTGATTTGGGATGTTTCCGCCTTCGCCTTTTATTGTTACTGTGCAAAGTTCATCATCCACTTCCACTTTAAAACCTAGCTCTATCAAGCACTCAATCATAGCTTGACAATCGTCACAAAAAGAAACGCCCTCCAAAGTACATTCACCTTCAGATAGCGCAGCTAACACAAGCGCCCTGTTTGTAATACTCTTTGACCCAGGAACACTTACATTTATTTCTTTTGCATTTTCAATTGTCTTAACAAAATATTTTTCCATCGTTTTTATTATATATCTAGTCTGGCATTTTGTCAGTTATAAACATGGCATCGCCAAAACTAAAAAATCTATATTTTTCTTCCACCGCCACTTTGTATGCGTTCAAGATATTTTCTCTTCCCGCCAAAGCAGAAACTAACATAAGCAAAGTACTTTCTGGCAAATGAAAGTTTGTAATCAAAGCATCAATACACTTAAACTCAACACCTGGGTAAATAAAGATTTGAGTCCAGCCAGAGTCCGCATGCACTACGCCATTTTCATCTGTCACAGTCTCCAAAGTTCTTGTGCTTGTAGTTCCAACAGATATCACTCTTCCACCATTTGCCTTGGTCTCATTGATAGTGTTTGCAGTCTCTTCACTCACTACAAAGTATTCTGAGTGCATATTGTGATCTAAAATATTATCAACCTTAACTGGTCTGAAAGTTCCAAGCCCCACATGTAAAGTTACATGAACTATCTTTACACCCTTGTCTTCAAGTTCCTTCAAAAGCTGTTTTGTAAAATGAAGTCCAGCTGTAGGTGCAGCTGCAGAGCCGTCGTGTTTAGCATAGACAGTCTGATATCTATTCTTGTCTTTAAGTTTATGAGTAATGTAAGGAGGAAGTGGCATCTCACCAAGTTGATCTAACACCTCTTCAAAAATTCCATCGTACTCAAACTTAATTAAGCGATTTCCATCTTCTAATACATCAATAATTTCACCCTTTAAAATGCCTTCGCCAAAGACCATTCTAGCCCCCACTCTTGCTTTCTTTCCAGGTTTAACTAAAGTCTCCCATACATCGTCGGCATTTCGCTTAAGAAGTAATAGCTCTATAGTAGCGCCCGTATCTTCTTTCACACCAAAAAGTCTAGCAGGGATAACTTTCGTATCATTAATAACCATGCAATCACCAGGATTGATCATGTCTACAATGTCTTTGAAAATATGATGTTTTATCTCGCCTGTATTTTTATCAAGTACCATAAGTCTTGAACTGCTTCTATCCTCAAGTGGATCTTGAGCAATAAGTTCTTCTGGTAACTCGTAAAAATAATCGCTTACTTTCATTTCGTTCATAATAATAAATTATGCAAAGGCAAACTCTAAGTCTACCTTTGCATTTGTTTTAGCCTCTTAATTGAATGTTCATCTCTTCTAAAGCTTTAAGAATCTTATCCATAGATTCTTGAACTTCAGCATCTTCCAAAGTCTTATCCTTTGCTCTAAATACTATTGAGTAAGCAACAGATTTTTTACCTTCTTCTATCTGGTCACCCTCATATAAATCGAACAATGAATAACTCTCTAAAATTGCTCCGCCATTTTTCTCGATAACATTTTCAATATCGCCCACTGGAATTTCTTTAGGAGCAACCATCGATATATCTCTAGTAACAGCTGGGAACTTAGCAATTCCTTCATACTTAGTATCAAAGTTTGCTTTTTCATAAACATATGGCATATCAATCACTGCAATATATGCGCGTGTCTTCATTCCATAGTTTCCACAAACCTTTGGATGAACCTCACCCAAATATCCAATCTCATCACCATCGTAGTTGATGCTTGCTTTTCTTCCTGGATGTAAGAATGGCTTATCAGTATCAGCATTGTAGACAATCTTTTCAGTCATTCCAAGTTGCTCTAGCATTTCTTCTACCACACCCTTCATTGTGAAGAAGTCTCCATCTCCATAGAATCCAAGAACTAACTGCATTCTCTCATCAGGAAGCTCCTTCAAAGGAAGTTCTTTTGGAAGGTAAACATTACCCATCTCATAAAGTCTTACATCTTTGTTTTTGTGGTTATAGTTTGAAGCAAGTGATGTTAGCATTCCATCAAGCGGAGTTGTTCTCATAACTGAGAAGTCTTCTCCTAGTGGATTTGAAATCTCAATAGACTTTCTCTCTATAGCGTCTTCTGGCAATAACAATTTGTCATATACCTTTGGACTTTCAAATGAGTAAGCATAACCTTGTGAGAACCCACAGTATCTAGCAACGTTTCTTGCCATCTCATCGATACGAAGTTTCCAAGAAAGTTTTCCTGTAGTAGCCTCACCACTTGGAAGTGTAGTTGGAATATTATCGTATCCATAAAATCTTGTGATTTCTTCTGCTATATCACACATCTCAAGTAAGTCCTGTCTAAATGTTGGAACAGTAATCATATCAGTTGACTCATCGTACTCTAACTCTAGAGCGTCAAAGTAACTTAGCATCTGTTCTTTACTTAGATCAAAACCAATCAATTTATTTACATAGTCTGGGTCAAACTTAATCTGGTGTGGCTCATTCTTAACAGGATAAACATCCACCATTCCATCTACCACTTCACCCACGCCAAGTTCTTCAATTAGCTGACAAGCTCTATTAATTGCTTCCTCAGCATTGTTTGGATCAAGACCCTTCTCAAACTTATTAGAAGCATCAGTTCTAAGACCAAGTCTCTTAGAAGAAAGACGAATGTTTGGACCTACAAAGCAAGCTGCCTCAAATAGCATATCTTGAACATCATCAGTAATCATTGAGTTTTCACCACCCATAATTCCACCGATACCAACAGCTTTCTTTCCGTCGCAAATCATACACATCTCGTTATCAAGTGTGTGCTCTTCACCATCAAGTGTCACAAACTTCTCACCATCTTTTGCACGACGAACAACAATCTTGTTATCCTCGATAGTTGAAAGATCATATGCGTGCATTGGCTGACCATACTCCTCCATAATGTAGTTTGTAATATCTACAAGGTTATTGATAGGTCTAATACCACAAGCGCGAAGTCTTGACTTCATCCAATCTGGTGATTCGCCAATCTTAACATTTCTAACAACTCTTGCACAAAATCTTCTGCACAAATCTTCGTCTTCTATATTTACAGAAATAAATTCTTCTACATCTTTTGAATTTCCTGCCTTTGGAGGCTGTGGAGCCTTAAAGCTTTTACCAAATGTAGCAGCTGCTTCTCTTGCAATACCAATCACACTGTAGCAGTCCACTCTGTTTGAAGTAATCTCATATTCAAATACAGAATCGTGAAGTCCTAGTGCTTCTACTGCATCATCACCTGGTTTTACACTTCCCTCTTTAAAAATGTAAATTCCATCGTCTGGTGCTTCCGGGAAAAACTCTTTTGAACTTCCTAGCTCATCAATACCGCACATCATACCGTTTGATTCTACACCACGAAGTTTGCCTTTCTTAATTTTGATTCCGCCTGGAACCAAGCCCTCTCCATGAGCGCCAGCAATCTTACCACCGTGCAAAACTACAGGAACTAACTGTCCCTCTTCCACATTGGTAGCACCTGTTACTATCTGAATTACTTCAGTTCCAATATCCACCTGGCAAACAACTAACTTGTCTGCATCTGGGTGTTTTTCTATTAAATCAATATGACCAACTACTATTTTGTCTAGGTCTTCGTCTAGCTTTTTATAACCTTCACACTTAGTACCTGACAAAGTCATAGCGTCCATGTATTCCTGATCAGTGCACTCAAGGTCAGGAACGTATTCTTTAATCCAACTTAAACTTGTATTCATCTTAATTCCCTCCCTTAAAACTGTTTCAAGAAACGATCATCGTTCTCATATAATAATCTCATATCATCAATCTCGTACTTAAGTAGCGCGATTCTCTCTAAGCCTACGCCGAAGGCAAATCCTTGATACTTTTCAGGATCGATACCGCTCATCTTCAAAACATTAGGATGAACCATACCACAGCCTAAAATTTCAATCCAGCCTTCGCCCTTACAGAATCTACATCCTTTGCCGCCGCACTTAAAGCAACTAACGTCCATCTCAGCACTTGGCTCCGTAAATGGGAAGTGATGAGGTCTAAACTTAATCTGTGTGTCCTCACCAAAAAGTTCTTTGGCGAAGTCAGCTAGTGTACCCTTAAGGTCAGCAAAGTTAATGTTTTTGTCTATAGCAAGACCTTCCACCTGGTGGAATGATGGTGAATGTGTAGCATCCACTGCATCAGATCTAAACACACGACTGGAGAAATAATTCTGATAGGTGGCTGTGTGTTTTCCATAAC
>JAGCPW010000078.1 GCA_017965495.1 Eubacterium sp.
CAGAGTTAGTAGAAGAAATTGATTAAAAGAGGCGCGAGCAAATCGCGCCCTTTATTTTTTAAAAGACATACATTAAATTTTCAAAGAGGATTAATGATGGAAAAAGATTTATTAGAAAAATCAGAAGACTTTAATCAAACAGGAGAGAATACTAAAGTTCTTTGTGGCGCTAGCGCATACGAGAAGAAGTTTTATTTGAATGAAGAATTTAATTCTCTTCCAGAAAGAATCAAACAAGAACTTCAGATTATGTGCGTGATGTTTACAGAAGACGTGGGTGGAGTTTTGCTGTTAGAGTTTGACGAGGATGGAAAGTTAACTCTAGTTACGCAAGCAGATGAAGGTGATTTGCTATACGATGATATCGGAAGCGAGTTAAAGATTAGAGAAATCCAAAACACTAAAAAAGAACTTTTAGAATCTATTGAGTTATATTACAATGCATTACAGGAACTAAAGAGCAAGAACAATCAATAAAGACTTATTATAGAAAGAAAAGGGTTTAAACATGTTATTAGTTATAGACGTAGGAAATACAAATATCACACTTGGACTTTTGGAAGGCAAAGATGTAGTTGCTACATTCAGACTTACTAGTCAGTCATCTTGTACATCTGACGAGTACGGCTCACAGATTGCTGAGATGATAGAGAAGAAAGGTCACGACATTAAAGATATAGAAGATGTAGTGATTTCTTCTGTTGTGCCAAAAGTTATGTACTCACTAAACAGTGGTATTATCAAATACTTTGGTATTGAGCCAATGATAGTTGGTATTGGAACTAAGACTGGAATTAAGATTAACAGAACTGACCCAAGAGAAGTGGGTTCAGATCGTATAGTGGATGCAGTGGCTGCATACGAACTTTATGGCGGACCATGTATCGTTATGGATTTTGGAACAGCTACCACTATAGATTTGATTGGACCTGAGGGTACGTTTGACGCGGGAGTAACTGCTCCTGGTATTAGAATTAGTGCGCAGGCTCTTTGGAATGAGACAGCTAGACTTCCTGAGGTTGAGATTAAAAAGCCTAAGACCATTTTGGCTACGGATACTATTATGAGTATGCAGGCTGGAATTGTTTACGGACAGATTGGTCAGGCGCAGTATATTATTAATAAGATGAAAGAAGAGTGCAACTATGATGATATCAAAGTAATAGCATCAGGCGGACTTGGAAAAATTATTTATGAAAACACTGACTTTATTGATGTGTATGATCAAGAACTTACACTTCAAGGTATGAGAATTATTTACGAGAAGAATAAGAACAAATAATGAGCGTTGAGATTTTCAAAAACAAAATAGCATTGGCACCAATGGCAGGGATAACAGACCTGCCATTTAGATTGTTGTGCAAAGAACAAGGCGCAGACCTTTTTGTTTCTGAGATGGTAAGTGCAAAAGCAATTTATTACGACAATAAAAACACAGAGCCTTTGTTAGAAATTGCAGGCAAAGACCATGAGATTGTTAAAAAGTATTTTGATACTCCTGTGGATGACCATCCAATAGGAATTCAGCTCTTTGGCGCAGACCCTGACATTATGGCTGATATGGCAGCAAAGGTGTGCGAGGGCAAGTGTGATTTTATCGATATCAATATGGGCTGCCCTGTTCCTAAGGTTGTAAATAACCACGAGGGTTCATATTTGATGACTGATCTAAAACTGGCTGAAGAAATTATTACTAAGGTCGTTAACAAGATTGATAAACCTGTAAGTGTAAAGTTTAGAAAAGGTTTTAAGTTAGATGATAACCAAGCTGTGGATTTGGCAAAGGTGGCTGAGGCTTCTGGCGCAGCAGCGCTTTGTATTCATGGAAGAACGAGAGAGCAGTATTTTGGTGGAGAAGCTGACTGGGATGTAATTCGTGATGTGAAAAATGCTGTTAAGATTCCTGTTATTGGAAATGGAGATGTAAAGACAGCCGAGGATGCCAAGAGAATGTTTGAAGAAACTGGTGTGGACTCTATTATGATAGGACAGGCTGCGCAAGGTAACCCTTGGATTTTTGCCCAAGTCAAAGAGTATTTAAAAACGGGCAAGATAATAGAGAAACCTACTAGAAAAGAGATAAGAGATATGATTATAAGGCATGCTAGGATGCTTTGTGATTACAAAGGGGAGTACACAGCGGTCCGTGAAATGCGAAAACACATCGCTTGGTACACCACAGGGCTTCCACATTCGGCCAAACTTAGACAAGATTGCAACCTTGTGGAAAGCATAGAAGAGTTAGAAAAACTGGCTGAAAAAATACTGTGAAAATGCTTGTTTGAAGTGTGATTCAATCAAGCATTTTTTAGTTGACGATGAGGGGCAAGTAGAGTATTATATTCAGTGGTGCCTGGAGGAGGAAAATCAGGTACCTTACAAGAAAAATCGATTATTTTTACATACATGGAGGTTTTAAAATGGGTGAAGATAAGAAATTAGTATTTACTAAATCCCAAGTAAAAGAGTTAGAGAATGAGCTAAAAGATTTAAAACTTGTTAAGAGAGATGAAGTGGCTGAAAAGATTAAAGTGGCTAGAGCTCAGGGAGATCTTTCAGAGAATGCTGAGTACGATGCTGCTAAAGATGAGCAGGCTAAAATCGAAGCTAGAATTAGAGAAATTGAAAACATGCTCAAAAATAAAGAGGTCATTAGAGATAAAGATATGGATGCCAGCGTGATTGGTATCGGTAGAGCTTTTAAGATTCGTGATATGGAACTTAAAGAGACTATGGAATACGAGATGGTTAACTCTACTAACGCTAATACTTTGATGGGTAAGATTTCTGATGAGTCACCTGTTGGAAGAGGCCTAGTTGGGCACAAAAAGGGCGAGACAGTTAAGATTGAACTAGGTGATAGAGAAGTTAAGTATAAAATTTTGGACGTACAGAAGGCATAAGTTTTGCCGAAGGCACTTATATAGAAGAAACCACTAAAGTGGATGGAGATTATAATGGGAAACGATAATCAAAACAACAACAATAACGAACCTGTAAACGAGAAGCAGTTACTTAAGGTGAGAAGAGAAAAGTTGGCTGACCTTCAAGAGAGAGGTAAGAATCCTTTTGAGGTTACTAAATATGATGTTACTAACCACAGCCAGGAAATTAAGGACAACTATGATGAGTTCGAAGGCAAAGAAGTATCTGTGGCAGGTAGATTGATGCTTAAGCGCGTAATGGGCAAAGCATCTTTTTGTAATATACAAGACCGCGATGGAAATATTCAGTCTTACGTAGCTAGAGATAGCATAGGTGAAGACGATTATAAGGATTTCAAGAAGTTTGATATTGGAGACATCATCGGTATCAAGGGTGAAGTTTTTAAAACTAAGACTGGCGAGATTTCAATTCACGCTACAGAAGTTAAACTTCTAACTAAGAGTTTGCAGATTCTTCCAGAGAAGCATCACGGACTTACAAATACAGATTTAAGATACCGTCAAAGATATCTTGATCTTATTATGAATTCAGAAGCAAAAGAGACATTCATTAACCGTTCAAAGATTATCAGTGAAGTTAGAAGATTTTTGGACGACAAAGGTTTTATGGAAGTTGAAACTCCTATGCTTGTACACAATGCGGGTGGAGCAGCAGCTAGACCTTTTGAGACTCACTATAATTCACTAGATGAGGATGTTAAGCTAAGAATTTCTCTTGAACTATATTTGAAGAGACTTATTGTGGGTGGACTTGAGAAAGTCTATGAGATAGGTAGAGTTTTCAGAAATGAAGGACTTGATACACGTCACAATCCTGAGTTTACTTTGATGGAGTTATACCAAG
>JAGCPW010000079.1 GCA_017965495.1 Eubacterium sp.
ATCATCAAAGCGATAATAATTATCGCAAAAAATGCAAACTGCAAAATATCACTCTCAAACATTTTTTCAGGAAGTGTATCCAAATAAAATTCGCGATTATGTGTGATGGCATAACCGATGAGTGATGGAATTAAGTATCTAAAAATGTTTAAAATAATACCGGCAATACCTACTCTGATAGCATGAATAGTAAGATCATGTGGGCTATTCTTTCTAGCATAAACCAATCCAAATCCAATTGTGAACATAAAAACTGGCGCGCCAAATGGTCCACCTATTATACTATCGAAAAAGTATGGCAGTCCTTTGTTGAGGTTGTATATACACTCCCCAGTCAAATGAACAAATGGTAAGAAAAACATCAATACCACTTTTGCCATATCTATTTCAAATTGTCTTGTTTTATTAACGACTTTTTTGTCGAAAATAGAATAGTACAGATTCTTCAATCTTAGTTCCTCGAATAAAATTTCTAACCTAAATATTATACCAAATAAAAGACTTAAAATGTAAAAGTCTTCTCCAAATGAATAGTACATTTTTTTCTGATAGTCAAAGAAATTTTTTAGAAAAAATATTAAAATTATTGACAATTATTTTTATATTAGGGTATAATTTTTCTAAACCGTGGAAGAAGAGTAAGTAAGTTTTAAAGTTACGTTTACAGAGAATCGCAGGCGGTGAGATTGCGATAATAGAATTTAAAACTGAATGGGCTTCGGAGGGATCGCTGAAATGATAGTACGCGATACGAAGTAGGCACTTCGTAAAAAGGGTCAGCATATGTTTGTATGCGTGAGAGGGCATCAAAAGATGTCAAGCCGGGTGGCACCGCAGGAATAAGAATTTTATCCTGTCCCAGCATTTGTTGGGACAGGTTTTTTATTTTAAAAAATAATTCCAACGGATCGAATTATTATATTTTATGAAAGGAGGCAATTATTATGCCAAACAACATTCCTTACAAGACATACTTAGATGAATCGGAGATGCCATTAAAATGGTATAACCTTAGAGCGGACATGAAGAACAAACCGGCACCATTGTTGAACCCAGGAACAGGAGAGCCTATGAAGGCTGAAGAACTAGAAGGAGTTTTCTGTAAAGACTTAGTGGAGCAGGAGCTTGATAACGATACACAATTTTTTGAAATTCCAGATGAGATTAAAGAGTTTTACAAGATGTATCGTCCATCACCATTGGTAAGAGCGTACTTCCTAGAGAAGAAGCTTGGAACACCTGCTAAAATCTACTACAAGTTTGAAGGAAACAACACAAGTGGAAGCCACAAGCTTAACTCTTCTATAGCACAAGCTTATTATGCTAAGAAGCAGGGCTT
The DNA here is from genome assembly GCA_017965495.1 of Eubacterium sp. Lineage (GTDB taxonomy): Bacteria > Bacillota > Clostridia > Lachnospirales > Lachnospiraceae > Eubacterium_G. The sequence goes on from JAGCPW010000079.1 coordinate 1,340, forward strand.
GAAAGGTGTTACTACAGAGACAGGTGCAGGTCAGTGGGGTACAGCACTTTCAATGGCTTGTTCATACTTTGACTTGGACTGTAAAGTATACATGGTTAAGGTTTCATACGAGCAGAAACCTTTCCGTCGTGAAGTTATGAGAACTTACGGTGCTTCAGTTACACCTTCACCATCTATGAATACAGAGATTGGTAAGAAGATTAACGCTGAGCATCCTGGTACAACAGGAAGTTTGGGATGTGCTATCTCAGAGGCCGTAGAAGATGCTGTAACACACGAAGGTTACAGATATGTGCTAGGTTCAGTTCTAAATCAGGTACTTCTTCACCAGTCAATCATTGGTCTTGAGACTAAAGCAGCCCTAGACAAAATAGGTGAAAAGGCTGATATCATTATCGGTTGTGCAGGTGGTGGATCAAACCTTGGTGGACTTATTGCTCCATTTATGGGTGAGAAACTACGTGGCGAGAATGATTACCAGATAATCGCTGTTGAGCCACAGTCATGTCCATCATTTACTAGAGGTAGATATGCATACGACTTCTGTGATACAGGTGCTATCTGTCCACTAGCTAAGATGTACACACTTGGTTCTGACTTTATTCCAGCTCCAAACCATGCAGGTGGTCTAAGATACCACGGTATGAGTTCAATTCTATCACAGCTATACGATGATGGATTAATGGAAGCTAGAACAGCAGCTCAGACAGAAGTGTTTGAAGCAGCTGAAGAGTTTGCTAGAGTGGAAGGTATCCTTCCAGCTCCTGAGAGTTCACACGCTATTAAGGTAGCTATCGACGAAGCGCTTAAGTGCAAAGAAACTGGCGAAGAAAAGACTATCGTATTTGGTCTTACAGGAACTGGTTACTTTGACTTAGTAGCTTACGAGAAGTTCCACGATGGCAAGATGGAAGATTACATTCCAACTGACGAAGAACTTGAGGAAAGTTTAGCAAAGCTACCAAAGGTAGAAGAAAAATAATTGAACAATAATCTTGCGTCGGATTCCAAGAATGCATTTGATTATTAGTTCTATCAATAAAAAAAGAGGGTACGGCTTCAACGTGACAAGTTTTCTGATGAAAACTCGCCACGGTTCAGCCCAAAAGATATTTTGGTGAATATCTTTTGCCCCTCTTTTTTTATTGCTATAACTAAATCAAATATTCATTCTTTCCATAGGCCGCAAGATTATTTGTTCAATTATTTTTCTTCACACTTTGTTACTTTTTTGAACACAAGTTGTTCACAGGTTGAAATTATCATATAGGCATAACACACAAGGAGGTACAGACATATGAAGGAATTTTTTAAGAGTGGAAAGAACATAGCAATTTTGGTTTTGGCGATTGTTTTGGCTGGATCAGTAGCTTGTAACATTTGTTTAGCTACAAGGAGATGCGCCCCTAGAGGACCAAAGGGAAACGACAAGCAGATTGAACAATTCCAAGGACAGCAAGGTGGCCCACAGGCACAGGCACCTCAAGGTAATAACAACCAGCAGGGTCAGCCTCCTCAGGCACAACCACCTCAGGGACAACCACCTGAAGGTCAGGCACCTAATGCGCAGGCTCCAAATGATGGTCAGAAGAAAGACACTGAAAAGAAAGGCAACAATGACGACAAAAAAGACAGCGAAGACGATGACGACAAAGACGAAGATGCGAAAACACAGTAAACTATTTTAGTTTAATGTTTAATTAGTTTTTTCATGAATTTTCTCCGAAAGAAGTCCTAGAAATAGGACTTCTTTTCCTATATAATAATGAACGATATGAAAAAGAAACAACAGACTATTACAACTGTACAAGGATATATAATTTTGGTGACACTTTTGTTGATACCGCTTATTTTTTCATACCTATATTTTAATGGAAGAGTAGTGATTGATATTCCTGAAGGATGTGGATGGTATGCAACAAGAGAGTGGGATCTTAATTACTATGACTGCGCGGTTGGTTCTAACCAATACAAAGTAGACCAACTTTGGGAGAATGAGTCTCCAAAAGATAGACAAGATGAGCAAGGTTTTCAGAAACTATATGGAAGATATCTAATCGCGTGCACACAGACCTTTGGCGAAGTGGGCGATAAGATTGACTTTTTGATGTCAGATGGAACGGTTCTAAAATGCATTATTTATGATAGCAAGAGCCAGAAAAAAACCTATTATGACCAACATCCAGCTGATAAGTGGGGTCATAATGACGGAGCAGTAGTTTTGGAGTTTGTGGGAACTGCTGATTTAGAGAGTAATCCATATAAAAACTTAGGGCTTCAAAAAGAACATACAGTAAGAGCAATTAGATACGATAATATATTAAAAGATAAATAACAGTCAGATGTTCATATAATAAACACATTTGATTGTTATTATTTTTTTGACCTAAAAAATGAAGTAGTTTACATAAATTAAAACACGATATATAATAGTGATGTTATGAGTTTGAAAAGATCGGAATCAAAAATTAAAATTGTTGTAGCTTTAGTGGTGGCAATCACTTTGTTTTGCACACCAGCGGTAATGGGAGCCGAGAGCAAGGCTGCCAAGGCTAAAACTACCAAAAAGACAGATGCTAAGAAAAAAGCATCTGTTTATGATATGAAAACAAATTCGGTCAATATTAAACTTGATGGATTTAAAAATAAACAAGATATCGTTCTAAAGTTTTATGAAAAGCAGGAGAACGGAAAATACAAAGTAATAAAGACAGCCAAGAAGAAGTCCACTAAGAAAGATACTTTCAAGTTCAAAGAGATTTTGAATGAGAAGAGCTGTTTTGACTACGGAAAAACGTATAAGTACAAAATCACAAGTAAAGAGTGCTACGTAGAGCAAAAAGACTTGAGTGAGTACTTTGCAATGGAGAACAATGATAAGTTTGCAGGGAAAAGCATGTTCCTAAATAAGACTAACAAAAAGCTTTCCGACGGAGATAAAGCAAACTTTAAAAACTATGGAAAGATATTAGCTTTTAAGCATACAAATACTAAAGCGACAAAGTCTTTCAAGACAATAACTAAGAAAAAACGTTTGTTGCAGTTCTCTAAAAAGTATAAGAAGTATACTTACTCACAGGCAAAGAGACATCAAAAGGGATTTGCTGACTGCTCGTCATTTGTTTATGCTTGCTACAAGGACATAGGAATGAATATGGGCGGAGAAGGAGCAAACACAGAGACTGAACTTAGATGGTGCGAGAGCAATGCGCTAAAGGTTAAACTTGGAAGCGCTAAGCTAGGAGATATCATTTTCTATTCAGATGAAGAAATTGATACTTTTGAAGATCACTACAAGCATGTAACACATGTTGCTATGTTTAAAGACAATAAAACGATAATGGAAATGTCTGGTGAAGGAGTGGACTTTAGAACTAGATTAGTATCTGCTAGAGATCACGACTGCATTGCTGTTTATAGACCAATTTACGACTCTAAGGATATGGTAGATAAGGATAATCATAAACAGAACCTTAAGAAGTCTAAAAAGGAAAAAGAAAAAGAATATATAAAGAAACATAAGAAGCAGATAAAGAAGGCTGAGGAGAAGTCTAAAAGTAATAAGAAGAAAAAGAAAAAGCCAGTCAAAGAAACAACTAATCCAAATGGAGAGGCCATAAAAGTGGAAGAGGAAACTGGCGAAGAGAGTTCGTGGTAATAATTAAATAAAGATAAACAAAAAGAAAAGAACTAGGAATTATCCTTGTTCTTTTCTTTTTATTATAACTATATTCAATTATTTAAATTGATGTCCATCAATCTTCAACTTGCATCCGGCTACATAACCTGAGAAGAATTTATATTTCTTCATATTGATTTTTTTACCGTGATACTTAACTGTCTTGTCTCCGCTTAGAGCAGAAGCAGCAGCTTTCTTTATGCTCTTACTCATCTTGCCACTATCATAAAGCTTAAATGACTTCTTAAGTGAACCATTTCTTACTGGAGAGAACTGACCTCTCTGATAAACCACGCCTTTAACAGTGTTTGGGAACTGTTTAGATTTAACTCTGTTCATAATAACAATTCCAACTGCCTTTTTACCTGCGTAACTTTGGTTACCTGCTTCTGAATTAATGATTGCAGCCATAAGTCTTAGTGTAGAAGCTTTTACCTTGGCCTCAACTGTCTTGTTAGCTGGGCTAACGAACAATGAAGCGCTTAGCATTGATATTATTAATGTTGTAAGAACAATTGTTTTTAAAATTTTTGCTTTCAAAAAATCGCCTCCAAATTTTACAAAATTGTTACAATTTCTTTTCACGAGTATTAATTAAACCACTTTTTTTGTAATTTGTCAACCAAAAAATGTAATAAATGTGATGCTCTGTGAACATATATTCGATTTGATTTTTTGGCGTTTTGTACTATACTTAAAGAAGAGTGAAAGGACGGTATATACTATGAAAACTAGGATTAAACAGATGATATGTATGGTAGTTTTAGCGTCTCTAGCATGCGTTTATACGTTTGGGACTACAAAAACAAGAGCAGTACTAAAAGATCCACAAGTATCTCCAAGACAAATGGGGAATTATCTTGCTGGAAAGGTTAGTAAGAAGAACAAAAAAAGCGTTAAAACGAAAAAGACTGAGACAGTTTATATTGAGCTGAATGGAGATGGCTCAAATAAAAGTGTCGTTGTCAGCGATGTATTAGATCCAAAAGGGAAGGATCCTATTGTTGATGAGTCTTTCTTACAGGATATTAAAAACCTTAAAGGTAGTGAGAAATACACTAGGGAAGATGGAAAGCTTACATGGGAGAATAAGGGAAAAAGCATCACATACCAAGGAATGACTGATGCTAAACCTCCTATTGAAGTGTCTATTTCCTACGCATTGGACGGAAAAGATATCTCTGCCAAAGACCTAGAAGGAAAGAGCGGAGAATTACAGATTCAATATAAGTTTAAAAACAATGCAAAGACAAAGGGACATGATTTTGTTCCATTTGTTATTCTCGGCGGGTTTATTTTAGATAATGAAACATTTAGCAATGTTGCTATAGATAATGGTAAAGTGGCAGATTATGACGAATCAAAGATAGTTTTAGGATATTCTGTTCCTGGTTTGGATAACTATTTGCACAAAACATTTAAGGATGCAAAAGAATATCTAAACAAGATTGATTTACCAGATCAGTTCACAATTTCAGCTGATGTTAAAGACTTTACTATGAGTATGGGGCTAATTGTTGCCACATCTAATATAGGCGATTTCAATATTAAAGATTCAATCGACCTTTCAAATATCAAATCAAAGATTAAACAGCTTCAAGATGGAGCAGATGCATTAGTGGATGGTGCTAATCAGTTATCAGATGGCTCTCAAAAACTAGCGAATGCTTCGCCAAAGATTAAGAACGGAACAAGCGACCTACATTCAGGTCTTAAAAAGATTAAAAAAGGTGCCAAGAAGAATCACAAAGGAAATAAAAAATTCCACAAAGCACTAAATAAAGGATTATCAGATGCTAAGTCTGGAGCCAAGAAGTTAGATGACGGCGCCAAAGAGCTAGCAAAGGGCGCAAAGAGCGTGGATGATGGTGCTAAGAAAGTAGACAAAGGTGCTGGCGATTTAGACTCAGGAAGCAAAAAGCTTTCAAATGGTGTAGAGCAAATAATAAACGGCTTTGAAAAGCAAGGTGGAATAAATGATGGCTCTAAAGCATTGAAGAATGGTGCGAAGGATGCTAATGAGGGCGTTAAGAAGCTTATTGATTTGCTACAAAAAACTCCAAGTTCAATGGATCAGCAAATAGAAGATATAATGTCTCAAGTTAAGCAGGCATCTGGCGGATCAATCACTACACAGGCGCAACTTAACGGATTGATAGAGGGAATTAATTCAGCAGTTAAAGGCGGAACAGCCCTTGAAGATGCATTGGCTGCTCAAGGTTTGAATGCAAACACTTATTATTCATTACTTCAAGCATATTACAGCATCAAAACACTAAATAATGTAAAAGAATCGATGTCTAACTTGATTAGTTCACATGCATCAGAGATTAAAGATTTATCTGATGGTATGGATTCACTTGAAAATGGTTCAAGTTCACTAGTTGATGGGCTTAATCAAGCATATTTAGGATTAAATTCTGTAGGTCAGGGTGCATCTTCACTAGAACAAGGCACTGGAGAACTAAAGAACGGTACAGGCACTCTTTCAAAGGGAACTGCATCTCTCAAATCTGGTGCTAATACTCTCAGTTCAGGAATAACTACGATATACAGCGGAGTCAAAGTAATGACAATCCAAATTGGTAAAGCTAGCCCACAGTTAGTTTCAGCTTCTGGTACATTAGCAAAGGCTATTAAAGAAGCATGTGATGGATCAAAGACATTAGCAGATGGCACAGCTACATTCTGTAATGGTATAGATACACTAGCAGATGGTACTAAGACTTTGAGAGATGGTGCTCAAAAACTTAATGATGAGGGAATTAGAAAAATAACATCTCTATTTGGAGATAAAGGCGAAAAGGCAATAGATAAAGTTCAAAACTTGCTAGATGCAGGTAGTTCATACAAAGCATTTAGTGGCATATCTAAAGATATGGACGGACAAGTGAAGTTCATTTACAAGACACCAGAGATTGGAGAGAGGGAATAGACTTATGATGGACAAATTCGGACATGGTGTCGTAAAGCATAGGGTAATTATCCTTATTGTCGCTTTGGTGATGCTACTTCCTGCGGCTATTGGATATTTTAACACGGGCGTAAACTATGACCTCTTGTTTTATCTACCTAAAAACATCGACACAATGAAAGGTCAAGATATCTTGATGAATGACTTTGACGCGGGAGCGTTTGGTCTCATTATGACGGATGGACTTAGCGAGAAGAAGACTTCCCAGTTAAAGACAAAAATAGAGAAAGTGGATGCTGTTAAGAAAGTTCTTTGGTACGACAGCTTGGCGGATCTAAGAATTCCTAAGTCCATGCTACCAAAAAGACTTTACAAGGTATTCAACCATAAAGATTCTACAGTAATGATGGTAATTTTTAGCGACACGAGTTCTGCAGAACGAACTATGAAAGCTGTCACATCGATTAGAAAGATTACCAAGAACCAATGTAAAGTAACAGGTATTACAGCGATAGTGGAAGATACCAAGGAACTATCGGAGCATGAGACACCTATATATGTAGGAATTGCAATTGCTATTTCGGTTATTATTTTGTCGCTCCTTATGGATTCATGGTTAATACCATTTATCTTTTTGGCAAGTATCGGAACAGCCATTGTGTATAACTTAGGCTCGAATATTTTCTTTGGGCAAATATCGTATGTTACAAAAGCGTTAGCGGCGGTGCTTCAGTTAGCGGTTACTATGGATTATTCCATTTTCCTTTGGCACAGTTACGAGGAAAATATTGCGAAGACACCGGAAGACAGGCACGGCGCTATGGGACGCGCCATAAAAGAAACTCTCACATCAATCGTGGGAAGTTCAATTACCACAGTGGCAGGATTTATAGCACTTTGCTTTATGAGTTTCACACTCGGTTTAGATTTAGGTATCGTTATGGCGAAGGGTGTTATTATAGGCGTTATTGCGTGCGTAACCATTTTGCCATCTCTCATACTTGTCTTCGACAAAGCAATTGAAAAAACAAAACACAAACAAATCATGCCTGACTTTAAGAAGTTGCCTAAGTTTATTACAAAGTATTTCTATGTATTTGTAATAATCTTCATCATTCTTTTGATTCCGGGCATATATGGATACAATCATAATGAAGTTTACTATGATTTATCACTTTCTTTGCCGGAGGATTTAGAGAGTGTTAAGACTCAAAAAATCTTGAACGAAGATTTCAAGATGGGTTCAGCTAACATTGTTCTTTTGGACAACAAAGCGGACGAGAAACAAGTAAAGAAGATGATAGAAGAACTTAATAATGTGAAAGGTGTTAAGACGGCAATTGGCTTAGACAGCGTGGTTGATAGTTCTATTCCTGAATCTTTCGTTCCTAAGAGATTGTCGGGAGAGCTAAAGAGCGAAGACCATCAAATGATTATTTTCTTGTCACAGTATAAGACTGGATCTGACGAGGCTAATGCGCTGGCGGACAAAGCCGATAAAGTTATAAAGAAGTATGACAAAGGCGGAATGCAAGTGGGAGAAGCCCCTTGTACTAGAGACTTGATTAAGATTACAGACAAGGATTTCAAGATTGTAAGTTTCGTATCAATTTTCCTTGTACTTTTAATTATATTATGTGTATTTAGATCAGTGACTATTCCAGTATTCTTAGTAGCACTGATTGAATCAGCTATATTTATCAATATGGGAACGGCTTACTTTACACATACCACATTGCCGTTCGTGGCCTCGATAGTAATAGGAACAATACAGCTTGGAGCCACGGTGGATTATGCCATCCTTATGACGAATAGGTATAAGGTGGAGAGAAACTCCGGCAAAGACAAGAAGTTGGCCGCAAGAGATGCCTTGGCATTCTCTATGAAATCGGTTATAGTAAGTGCGTTGACATTCTTTGGCGCAACCTTTGGCGTAGGAGTGTACTCAAGTATTGATATGATCGCTTCACTTTGTATGTTGATGGCTAGAGGAGCAATAATCAGTATGCTTTGCGTAATTCTAGTTCTTCCAGCATTGTTTATCATTTTTGATAAATTGATAGTGAAGGGAAGTTATAAATTTATTGGAGAGAAATAATGAAAAGTATTAGATTGTTATCTTTAATATTAGTTTTCATATTGGCATTTAGCACTTATGCTTTTGCAGATGAACTTATTGATATTGGAAGTAATGAAATAAGAAAAGATATGACTAACTATGTAAAGACCATGTATTACGAGCCACGAGATAGGGTGAACAATATCAGTTTCTATAACGGAGATTATAGATTAAGTTCCATCAAAGATTACACAGTAGAATATAAGAATAATATGTTGCCGGGCACAGCCACTATCACATACACAGGAGTGGGCGCATACACAGGCACATATTCAGCCACATTTACTATCACAAAGATGCCAATAGCTAACATCACTACAAAAGCTAGTTTCAATGAAAAGAAAGTTTTAATGGTATCTGCAAACAATGGTAGTGAAGATTTGGTTTATAACACGGACTACTATGTGACACAAGTCACAGATGTGGATGGAAATGTTACAGTTAAATTCTACGGAAAAGGAGCAAGATACACAGGCACTTGCACCAAGACTATAAAAGCTAAAAACAATCCTAATCCAGCAGCTAGATCTTATCTTAAGGATGTAGTTATCACAAAGGCTAAAAACATCAAGGGTAAGAAAGTTGAACTAAAGTGGAAGAAGATTAAAAAAATAGCAGGATACCAGTTAAGATATAGTAAGAAAAAATCTTTTGCTTCAGCCAAAAAGGTAACACTTGGAAGTAAAGATAAAAAGTACAAAACAAAGAAACTAAAGAAAAAGAAAAATTATTACTTCAAGATGAGATGCTATATCATCCATAACGGAAAGAAATATTACGGAGACTGGACAAATACTATAAAGATTAAAATAAAGAAATAAATAAAAAAACATAGGACCTAACTTAAGTCCTATGTTTTTTATTGTCTTAATATAAGTTTTATTTAAACAAATTGTAGTAGTTTAGTATTCTGTAGTCATTTATTTTACTTGTATAATCATCTAGCTTATCTAAGTCTCTATATTTACCATCTGTTCCCATAAAGCCTTGTGAGCATATAACTGGAACTTTGGCTCTTAATTTTTCTAAGAAGTTTTGGTATGGACTAGTCTCACAACCAGCCAGTCTTGTTACCATTCCTCCCATATAGTTAGCGCTAGTAATCAGCTTGTTGTCTTCAGGGATATCGTAGTTAGCCCAAATAATTACTGGAACCTTGTATCTTTCGAAGCGTTCAGCACCCACTAAATCAGTAGCGCTTTTATTCTTTTTATTATAAATAGGCTCGACTACATAATCATTTGGTTGATGATCGCCAAACATAATTACAATCGTAGGCTCTTTTCGAGTCTTAAAATATTCTATTAGTTTTCCAAACTGCTTATCTGATTCTTTAATCAAAGATAAGTAGTTATCTGTAGAGATATTGTAGAAACCTACTGGATGTACATCCACATTAAAATTGGCAAAGTCTCCAACATATCCACCGTGGTTTTGCAAAGTGACATTGAATGAGAAGAAATGCTTTGAGTTGTAGAAAATATTCTTTTTCAAGTATTCATAATAACTTGCATCATCCGCATACACTCTAATCTTTTGCAAACCTGGCATATCTATTGCAAACTTTGTTCCTTGGAATCCTAAGAGAGGATAAGTGGATCTTCTGTTCCAACCATAACCTACATAAGGATGTGTTCCAATAGCAGTATAGTCTTGCTTCACTAAATCAGAAGCCATGCTTTCAGTGTCTTTATTTATGAATTGCTGATAAGGAATACTACCTGGTGGCAAGAAGGCCATAGTATCACCCGTCAAAAACTCAAACTCGGTATTAGCAGTAGAGCCAGCTATTACAGAAGAGTAGAAGTAACCACTCACTGTGTCTTTGGCGCCAGCCATCATACTTTTAGTGATAGGCATATAATCAACGTTAGTCTTTAAATCTCCCAAAACACCGATATCTGAAAAACACTCGTTCATTATTGCTACAATGTTAGCTTTCTTAACTTTGGTATTGAATGTATTGTTATCAGATGTAGTTTTTGAAATGGTAGAAGTATTCCAAACAGAATCATCTTTATTATCCTTAAGTATTTTCTCTGCTTTCTCGTTAGAGTAATCATCTGGCTTATCTACATTTGTATATTGAATAGTGGAAGCAAAGCATAGGACTAGTCCGTCATCTTTTGCCATAATGGCTCCAGTAAATAGAGTAGCATTGAAATCAGGAATGATTTTCCTAATGTCCTGTCTAGAAACGAAATTAGTAACACCCACCATCAGGCAAATGCATAGTATAGCAGGAATAGCACGCACCAAAATCTTGGAATAAGTCTTTTTCATGCTTGGTAGTTTGAATTTGAAAATGCCATTTAAGACTCCAAGACAAATTGCAAAGAATGCTATTACAAATACTTGGTACGTAGGCATGTATGTGTATGTTCCTCCCACCGCAAAAGCCGTTTTTAGTGCTCTAAAGTCTGACGCAGTGATAGGAGCATTTCTAAAGTCCATAATATAATAGTTGGCAAGCCCTACAATAAAGGACAAAGCAATAGTGACATAGGAAGCCACACTAGATCTTCCTATTATCGCATACAAAAATCCCCAGCAACCATAGAAGAGTAGTAGATTTAGAATAATCAATGCTGGGGAAATAGTTGCAAATGGATTTGATGTAAGAGTTCCGTCTGATTTATATCTCCATAAATACTCCGTAATTACAAAACATAAAAATGGAGTAATAGCTGGAATCAGATACTTTGGAATCTTTAATAAAAGCTCTTTATTTATCTTTTTTTCTTTTACTTCAGGTTGTTTTACAAGTTTTACCATTTCGCTTACCTCATTAGTAAGAATTATAGCATAAATAGGCTATTTACAAGTAAAAAACATTGTTATTTTTTTGTCAGATAGTCATTGACTACACTCCGTTTTTAATGGTATTATAGATGAAAATCGCTATTTTTATAGAGAGGTTTTAGATATGAAAAAACTAGTATTAGTTACTTCGCCACCAGCTTGTGGAAAGACATTTGTTACTAAGAAGTTGGCGAAAGCTATGAAAAATTGTGTATATCTTGATAAAGACTCACTTATTGTTTTGTCTAAGCAGATCTTCAAGGTAGGACACGCAGAATACAATAGAAGTTCTGATTTCTTCGAGAGTGAAATTAGAGATTACGAGTATGACTGTATCATGGAAATTGCCATGGAAGCTTTAGAGTACAACGATACAGTATTTATAAATGCACCATTTACTAGAGAGGTTAGAACAAAGGGTTATATGAAGAACCTTCGTCGTGAGCTTCTAAGAAAGAAAGGTGCAGAACTTGTAGTAGTATGGGTTAAGTGTGATGTAGATGTCTGCAAGGCTCGAATGATTAAGAGAAACTCTGACAGAGATACTTGGAAGTTAGAACACTGGGATGAGTACATAGCAGGACAAGACTTCTCATTGCCAGAAGGTATTAAGAACCTTTTTGTTTTTGATAACTCATCAGAGGATAAGCTTTGGGATTCCATCCATAAAGCAGAAGAGTATTTAAACAATTTGAAATAACAAAAAAGGCTGCCGGACGGTGGCCTTTATTTATAGAAGGAGACCAAAATGAAAGTAAGAACAAGATTTGCACCAAGTCCAACAGGAAAAATGCACGTGGGAAATTTGCGTACAGCGCTTTACGAGTTTTTGATTGCAAAGCACGCAGATGGAGATTTCGTACTTAGAATAGAAGACACTGACCGCGAGAGATATGTGGAAGGTGCTGTTGATATCATTTACAACACTCTAGATCAGACTGGCTTACATCACGATGAAGGCCCAGACAAAGACGGTGGCTATGGCCCATACATCCAAAGCGAGCGTCAGGCTTCAGGTCTATACCTAGAGTATGCTAAGAAACTTATTGAGTCAGGCGATGCATACTATTGTTTCTGCGACAAAGAACGTCTTGATTCACTAAAGACAGCAGTAAATGATGATGGAAAAGAAATTACAGTATATGACAAGCATTGTTTGTCTTTGACTCCGGAGGAAGTTCAGGCAAACCTAGATGCTGGAAAGCCATATGTAATTAGAATAAATATGCCAACGGAAGGAACTACTACATTTGTAGATGATCTTTACGGCGAGATTACAGTTGAGAACAAAGAGCTTGATGATATGATTCTTATTAAGTCTGACGGATATCCAACATACAACTTTGCAAACGTGGTAGATGATCATCTTCAAGAGATTACTCACGTGGTAAGAGGAAATGAATATATTTCATCTTCACCTAAGTATCAGAGATTGTATGAGGCTTTTGGCTGGGAAGTTCCAAAGTATGTACATCTTCCTTTGATTACAGACGAGGAGCACAAGAAACTTTCAAAGCGTAGTGGACATTCTTCATATGAAGAGTTAGTGGAGCAAGGATTTTTGCCGGAGGCTATTGTTAACTATATCGCGCTACTTGGTTGGAGCCCAGAAGATAATAAAGAAATCTTTAGTCTAGATGAACTTATCAAAGAGTTTGATTATTTGAAGATAAATAAGAGTCCATCAGTGTTTGATATAAACAAACTTAAATGGATGAACGGCGAGTACATCAAGGCAATGGACAGCGAGAAGTTCTACGAGATGGCGCTTCCATATGTAAAAGAAGCGATCACTAAAGATTTGGATTTGAATACAATTATGGATATGGTGAAGACTCGTATCGAGTTGTTCCCAGAGATTCCAGAGATGATAGACTTCTTCGAGGAGATGCCAGACTACGATATTGAGATGTACACTCATAAGAAGATGAAGACTAATTCAGAGAATTCTCTCGAGGTGTTAGAAGAATTACTTCCTATATTAGAAGGAACTGATGATTACTCGGTGGATGCACTTCATGATTTGGTGTTTGAGTATATCGCTAAGAAAGAGTGCAAGAATGGACAGGCTTTGTGGCCACTCCGTACTGCAGTTTCTGGAAAGCAGATGACACCAGCTGGTGCTTTTGAGATTATGAATGTAATAGGAAAAGACGAGAGTATCAAGAGAATAAAAATTGGAATTGAAAAGTTGAAAAATGCATAAAAGTATAAAGAGTCAGCGTTCGTTGGCTCTTTTATTTTGCCCTTTATTTTTGTATAATATACCTAGCGATATGAACGGAGGTAATTGATATGATTATTGGACTAGGTACAGGAGCAATTGTTGGAATTGTTATAGCAGTTATAGTGCTCATAATAATTCTATGGTTCGTTGCTACTTACAATGGATTGATTGGAAAGAGAAACACTTGTGAAGAAGCATTCTCTACTATGGATGTTTATCTAAAGAAGAGATTTGATTTGATTCCTAACCTTGTTTCTACAGTTAAAGGTTATGCTAAGCATGAGTCTGAGACTTTGGAAAAAGTTATTGCTGCTAGAAATTCTGGCGCTACTCAGACAGTAGAAGAGAGAATGCAAGACGAGAACCAGATTACTGGAGCTCTTCGTCAGATCTTTGCACTTAGCGAAAACTATCCAGATCTTAAGGCTAACCAGAACTTCCTAGATTTACAAGGACAGCTTAAAGCTATAGAAGCAGACATTGCTAATGCTAGAAAGTACTATAACGGTGCTGTTAAAGTGTTTAACAACGCTTGCGAGAAGGTTCCTTCTAACATCGTAGCTAATATGTTCCACTTCGAGAGAAAACCTATGTTTGAGGTTAAAGAAGAAGCTGAACGTGAAAATGTAAAGGTGGAATTTTAATGAGATTAATTAAGAGTTTATTCTTAATAGGCACAATTTCTATATTGTGCCTATTCTCATTTGTATTTGTAGGTGCAGATGAGGGCGGATATAGAATAGAAGACTACAATTTTGAGGGTACCTACCACAAGAACAATACTGTTACTTGTGAAGAGACCATTAAGGTACAGTTTACTGAGTCTAGACATGGTATCTATCGAACAATGCCTCTTTTTATGGAAGCAAAAAGAGATGTAGGAAATGGTAAGAAAGAAGTATTCAAATATCAGAACGAAGTGAAAGATGTAAATGTAGAGAATTGGAACTACACTACAGACATCGAAGATAATTACTATGATATTAGAATAGGTGATAAACACGAGTATGTAGATGGAAGTCAAACATACAAGATTTCATATACATATGTGATGCCTGATGATCGAGTAAAAACTGGTGATTTGATTTTCTACTCAGTGCTTGGTGCAGACTGGAATGTTGACATTGAACATTTCGCATTCAATATGAAATTTGAAGAGGCACTGACTGATGAAGAAGTAGATAACTTTAAGGTATACAGCGGAGCATTTGGCGCGGAAGGAAATTCCCTAGATGTTCAGTGCGATATCAGAAATGATGAAGTGTCAGGTGAGACCACAGGTATAGCCCCAAGACAAGCTATCACTTTGTATTGTCCAGTTCATGAAGGATATTTTGTGGGAGCGAAAACTATTAGCAAAACTATCCCAATGGCACTTTTGATTGCAACTATCGTGCTAGCTGTTTTTATTCTTCTATATGAATTGCTCAAGAGACAAAAGAAAGCAGTTCAGACTGTAGAGTTTTATCCTCCAGAAGGAATGAGTAGTGCAGAAGTAGGCGTAATCATTGACGAGATGGTGGATGATGTAGATTTGATTTCGCTTATCCCTTGGTGGGGTGAGAAAGGCTACCTAGTAATAGAAGAAGTCCCAGACAAAAAAGGAAGAGGCGGAGAACACGCATCTCTACGTCTTCACAAAAAGAAGGACTTACCAATAGATGCGCCGGCTTATCAGAAAGAGTTGTTCAACGGTTTGTTTGCAACTAATCCTAGAGATTTGAAAGATTTGCCTAGATCATTCTCAGATGTATTTGGCGCAGCAAAGTCTAGCCTAGGAAATGTTTTTAAGGGAGAGAAGCAATTATCAACTGGCAAGTTCAAAGCAGGATGCTTATTGTTCTTAATGTGCGCTGCATGGTTTGGCGCAGTCGGAACTAGCAGTGTGATTTCGATAAAGGAAAATATTATCTTTGGCGCAGTTAGTGCTATTGCGATGTTCATTCTTGGAGTGATGAGACTTCTCACTCACGGGCAAGACACTGTAAGAACTAAGGGCAAGTGGATTGCATATATTATTATTGGATTGTTGCTCTTTGGCGTAGCAGCAGGTTCAATGTTTATTGGAACGAGCGATGGACAAACATTTTTCAATTGGCCATTATATTTGGTAATTCTTTGCGGAATGTTGATAGTTTCAGTATTAATAGGAAGATTGGTAGTTCCTACGGAATATAAACTTGATAAATTAGGAAAACTTTTAGGATTAAAAGAGTTTATAAAGACAGCAGAAATCGAAAAGTTAAATATGTTGATAGAAGAAGATCCAGAATACTTCTTCAACGTATTGCCTTACGCTATGGTCTTTGGATTGTCAGACCACTGGTCCAAACAATTCAAAGCACTCAAGATTAAGCCACCAAGTTGGTATATCTGCTACGATATGATGTACTTCAATACATTCTATTTCCACTCAATGTTATGGATGGGAATGCAGCAGCCAATCCAACACCTAAGAACCGAGGCTATGGTGCAAGCAGCAGCTTCTGCAGCATCTAGCGGATTCTCCGGCGGCGGCGGAGGCGGCGGTGGAGGTGGATCGTGGTAAAACAACGAGCCTGACCGAAACCAAAAAAGAGACAGTCGAGAATTTATTTTCGACTGTCTCTTTTTGCTTCGATTTGGCGACTGCCTCCATGAAAAAGGCCGAAGGCCTTTGAATGGTATGGCTCGTTGCTTAATGATATAAAAAGTATTATACTAACTCTCGGAGAGAAGCACATCGGAAAGGTTGTGCAATGTTTAGTGAGTCTCAAGAAATGGCAATCGCCCATTTCAAAGGCCCAGCAATCGTGCTGGCAGGTCCCGGTTCCGGGAAAACTACAGTTATTACCCACAGAGTGAAAAAGTTAATACAAAAGTACAAGGTTGATCCGTCCAAAATTTTAGTTGTTACTTTCACCAAAGCTGCAGCTGAAAATATGAGGCTAAGGTTCAAATCACTTATGGCTGGAAGAAGTCTTCCGGTTTCTTTTGGTACGTTTCACAGTATATTTTTTAGAATATTGCGAACGGAAAAAGACTATGCCACCAACAGTCTTTTGTCAGATGTTGAAAAGGCGGATCTTCTAAAAGAAATAATAATTAGGCTAAAGATTGATGTCGCATCCAAAAATGAATTCACGCGAAGCTTAATGGATGAAATCAGCATCGCCAAAGGAAATTTGGAAAATGTTAGAGAGCATCTACCAAAAATCTGCGACAAAGATCAGTTTTTCAAAATATATGATGAATACGAAAAGGAAAAAAGCCTAGCGGGCAAAGTGGATTTTGAGGACATGCTAAAAAGTTGCTATGAACTATTTAAAGACAAGCCACACATCTTAGAGAAGTGGCAGAGTGTATACGAGTTTGTGCTAGTGGATGAATTCCAAGATATAAACAAGCTTCAGTTTGAGGTGGTAAAAATGATTTCATATCCGCAAAACAACATTTTTATTGTGGGAGATGACGATCAAGCAATCTATGGCTTTAGAGGTTCACGGCCCGAGCTTATGTTTGAATTCAAGGACTACTACAAAAGTGCAAAAGAGATATACCTAACTAACAACTACAGATCTACTAAGTCCATCGTAGAAACAGCAGGCAAACTAATAATTCACAACCACGCAAGATTTGATAAAAACATAGTGTCGGTGGGGGAAGAAGGGACTGAGCCAGATATTAGAGTTTTCAAATCTCAGAAAGAGGAGATAGAAGCCACCTGTAAGATGGCAAAGGAGTACATTAAACGTGGCATAAGGGCTGAAGATATAGCGGTTTTGGTTAGGAACAATATTTTCATTCCTGATATAAAGTCTGTTTTTGATGGGATGGATGTTAAGACTTTTTCCAAGACAAAGAGTGAACCACTATATTCAAGTATGGTGGCAAAAGATGTATTGAGTTACCTTAAGTGTGCCAAGTCCTTTGACGAAGACAGCTTTATGAATATATTGAATAAGCCATCTAGGTTGATAAGCAGAAACTCTGCGCTGGAATGTGATTTAGACTTAGAAAAATTGAAGAAAGTGTATTCGCACAACCGAGAGGTGCTAAAGAATATTGAAGATTTGGAATTTCATTTGAAGATGATTGCAAAACTAAATCCATATGGTGCGGTGAATTATATAAAAAATGTTGTTGGGTATGAGAAATATTTGATGGCGTATGCAAATTCCAACAATAAGAGTTTCAAGAAATTAAAATATGAATTAGACAGAGTTCAGATGGAGAGTGAAAAATTTAAAACAGTAGATGAGTGGCTAAATTATATTTTCGAGTCAAAGGATAAGATGAGAAAAAGTGTGAGCACTGATGGTGTCAATATTATTACGATGCATGGGTCAAAAGGATTGGAATTTAAGGTTGTTTTTATACTAAATGTTAATCAGGGAATTATTCCCACATCGAGAGCTTTGAGGGAGCAGGACTTTGAGGAGGAAAGACGTGTGTTTTATGTTGCAATGACTAGAGCTGAAAAGTATCTCCACATCTTTTTAATAGGGGAGAATTTGGGATTTCCGGTCGAACCATCTATGTTTTTAAATGAGATAATAAATTGAGAAATTGTATTGTATTTTCAAGGTAAATTTGGTAAAGTATTTCTGTATATTTGTCTATAAATATAGGGGAATATGAGGAGGAATTATGAGTTTAGAACGTTTAGAAGAAGGGGACGATCTATTCGTCACTTTAGAATTAGAAGATGGAACAGAAGTAGAGACACAGGTCATTACTATTTTTGAAGTAGAAGGACAAGACTACATCGTTCTTATACCTGAAGATCAGGTGGAAGAAGATGAAGGTGAAGTTTATATCTACAGATATTTTGAAGATGAAGATGGTGAACCAGGTCTCGATAATATAGAAACTAAAGAAGAGTTTGATATGGTTTCAGAAGTCTTTGACCAAATAGTGGAAGACGGAGAATTTGACGAGGAAATAGAAGTAGAGTCTTCAGATGATGTGGAAGACGGAGGCTACTTAAGCTAATAAAGAGGAAGAAGGAGAAGTATTATGGCAAACAGATATGACGATGAAACAATGAAATTCATTGAAACAAGAAAGCGCGTTGCTCATATGAGACGCGAGGAAGCTAGAAGAAAGCGTAATATTATGATTGCAATTATCGCCGCAGTTGTTGTTTTGGTGGTAGTTATTGCAATTGCAGCTACTTCATGTAGTTGTGGTAGTTCAAAAGATGAGCCTACTACAGTAGCACCTACTACAGTAGCAGAAACTACAGTAGAGGAAACCACTGAAGAGGAGACTACAGAAGAAGGTGAGTTCTCAGAAGGATCAAAGGCTTATGTTATTGATGAAGGCGTACGTCTACGTTCAGAGCCATCTACAGATAGTGATATTGTAAATGAACTATCTAAGGGTGCTGAAGTAACAGTTATCTCAAATGAAGATGATTGGATTAAGGTTAAGTACGAAGGCGACGAAGGATACATCAAGAGTGAATTCCTATCAAATGAGAAAGTATCAAGCGATAGTGATTCAAGCGATACAGAAGATTCTAACTCAAACAGTTCTAATGATGACCAGAGAACTATTGAAACTAGAAGAAGAACAATCAATTCAGAAACAAAGAAAAGTTCAAGCAGCAGTTCAAACAAGAAATCAAACACAAACGATAAAAGAACACTTTACTAAAAAAGATATCAAAAAGGAGCTCGAACAGAGCTCCTTTTTTTAGAGTAATTATGAATTATAAACAGGCAAAAGAATATTTAGAGAGCACAAATAAATATGGAAGTATTTTGGGTTTAGAAACTATTAAGGAACTACTCAAAAGACTTGGTAATCCACAGGACAAGCTAAACGTAGTACACTTTGCTGGAACCAACGGCAAAGGATCAACTATGGCTTACTTGGAGAGCATTTTGTTGTGTGCTGGATATTCTGTCGGCAAATATAATTCACCTGCAGTCTTTGACGAGAGAGAGATTATAACTGTAGACAAGACTCCAATCTCTGAGGAAGACATTGCAAAGTATATCGAGATAATAAAAAAGACTTGCGAAGAGATGGTTAAAGATGGTTTGGCGCAGCCTACTAGATTTGAGATTGAGACTGCATTGGCATTTTGTTTTTTTGCAGATGCCGATTTAGACATTTGTCTTATTGAGTGTGGAATGGGAGGAAGAGACGATGCCACCAATGTATTTGACGATAAACTTTTGGCGGTGATTACAAATATAAGTCTAGATCACACAAAAGAACTAGGTGAGACCATAGAAGAAATCAAGGAAAACAAAGAGGGAATTATAAAGAATGATTGCCCAGTGGTGTATGCAGGAACGATGGGCAGTATAGAAGAGATTAATCAGGAGACTGCCATCAGAGCGGCTGAAGAACTTCAAAAGCAAGGTTTTAAATTAAAGAAATATATAGACGAGGGAATAGAAGAAACTTACTGGCCTGGACGCATGGAAACGATATGCGAGGAACCTTTATTTATCATAGATGGAGCGCACAATCCTGGCGCTGTTTTAAAGCTTCGTGACTATATCGATTTACATTTTACAAATAAAAGAATTACCTTTATAATGGGTGTATTGGCCGACAAAGACTACACAGAGGAGGCGAGTATAATTGGGAAAAAAGCAATCAAAATTTATACTATACTTCCGAATAATAGCAGGGGTCTTAGCGCGAATAAGCTTAGTGATGTTTTTAGTGAGTATAACGAGAACACTACTCCAGCGAAGAGCATCGAAGAAGCAGTAAGTTGCGCACTAGATGATGTTAAAAATAACGAGACTGATATGATTATCGCTTTTGGTTCTCTTTCGATTTTGAGAGACATAAAAGAAGCGACCAATAAATTATTAAACAGTTAAAGCCGAAAGGAGAGATTGACATGTTTGATAGAGGAAAAATCGAAGAAGCAGTGAAATTAATGCTTGAAGGTATTGGCGAGGATACCGAAAGAGAGGGACTTAAGGATACTCCAGCAAGAGTAGCCAAAATGTATGAAGAATTGTTTGCAGGAATGAACCAGGATGCTAGCGAGCATCTTTCTTGCACATTTAGTTGTGATAATAACAACGTAGTTATAGAAAAAGATATAACTTTTTATTCCACATGTGAGCACCACATTATGCCATTCTATGGAAAAGCGCACATCGCTTATATTCCAAAGGGCAAGGTAGTAGGAATTAGCAAACTTGCTAGAACAGTGGAAGTATATGCTAGAAGACTTCAAATTCAAGAACAGATGACTGAGCAAATAGCGCAGGCTATTTATGATGGACTAGATGCAGAGGGTGTTTTAGTGTTAGTGGAAGCAGAGCATATGTGTATGTCTGCTAGAGGAATCAAAAAACCTGGAAGTAAGACTATTAGTATGTCTACAAAAGGTGCCTTTGAAACAGACACTAAGTTAAAAGAAGAAGTTGTGATGCTTATGAGAAGCGAGGGAAAATAAATGGCTCAGGATTACAGTATTAATATAGATAGAGAACCCGTGATAATGGGTATTTTAAATGTCACACCAGATTCATTTTCTGATGGTGGCAAATTTTATAATAAGATAGATGCAGCACTAGCTCATGTGGAACAGATGACTAATGACGGTGCGAAGATTATTGATATAGGTGGAGAGTCTACTAGACCAGGTTATACACCTATCACTATAGCTGAGGAACTAGACAGAGTTATTCCTATTATCGAGGCTATTAGAAAGCGTTTTGAAGTTCCTTTGTCTATCGATACTTACAAAGCAGCAGTAGCGCAGGCAGCTGTAGATGCTGGTTGTGATATGATAAACGACATTTGGGGCTTTAGAGGTCATATGGCTCTTAAGCATATGAAGTTTAACGACACCTCGCTTGAGACTCCATTTGTAAAGTCTATGGCTAAGGTAGTGGCAGAGACTGGTGTTCCAGTGATAGTGGGCCACAATAGATTTAAACCTAAGTATGATGACTTTATGCAAGATGTTCTAAATGATTTAAGAGAGTCTATTGATTTGGGACACGCAGCAGGTGTTAGAGATAATCAAATAATAGTTGATCCTGGCGTAGGCTTCGCCAAATCATACAAACAAAACCTATATATCGTAAATCATATAGAAGAAATTAGAAAGATGGGATATCCAGTTATGATTGGATGTTCTAGAAAATCAGTTATAAGAGAAACTCTTGGTGTTGAAGACACAGATGTGCTAGGTGGTTCTGTAGCTACTACAGTGATCGGACTAGACAGAGGTGCAAGACTATTTAGAGTGCATGATGTAAAAGAAAACTATCAGGCTATGATGACCGCTTGGAAGTTTATGAATTCACAGAGGTACTAAATGGACTGTATCAAAATAGAAAAACTTGAAATATTTGCATACCATGGCGTGAATGAAGAAGAAAAAGAAAATGGACAAACCTTCTTTATAAACGCCACTATTTATAGTGACATAGTAACTCCAGGTTTATCTGATGATTTGGAAGATACAGTTAACTATTCCAAAGTGTGCAAGTTTATCAACAAGTACTTTACAGAGAATCGCTTCGATTTGATAGAAGCAGCAGCTATTCAGACTTCTAGAGCAGTTCTAAAGAACTTTCCAAAGATTAGAAAGATAGACTTAGAGGTAAACAAGCCTGAGGCTCCAGTATCTTTAAGCTTTGAAAATATTTCAGTTGAGGTAAGTGCTAGTTGGACTAAGGCATATTTAAGCATTGGCTCAAATATGGGCGACAAAGAAGCGTACCTTAATGAAGCAATAGAAGAATTCTATAACGACGACAATGTAAGAGTGAATGCAGTTTCTAACTTTGTCGAAACAAAACCTTACGGACCAGTGGAGCAAGACAATTTCTTAAATGGATGTGTAGAGATTGAAACTATTTATTCTGCGAGAGAATTGTTAGATAGAATTCACGAGATAGAAAATGAGAATGAGCGAACAAGAGAAGTTCACTGGGGACCAAGAACACTTGATATAGATATCGTGTTCTTTGGCGAAGAAGTAATAGATGAACCTGATCTTAAAATACCGCATATCGAAATGCACAAGCGTGCTTTTGTGTTAGTTCCGCTAAATCAAATAGCGCCAAATGTGGTTCATCCTTTATTTAAGAAGTCTGTACAGCAGTTAAATGATGAGTGCACAGACGATACAGTAAGCAAATGTGAAGGATGCGGTGGATGCCCAAGGGCAAATTAAAAGAGGAAATAGTGATGGACGAATTATTAAAGTTTAGAGAAAAAATAGATAAGATTGATGATGAGATAGTTAAACTCTTTTTGGAGCGAATAGAAGTTTCAAAAGATGTGGCTGATTATAAGATAAAAACTGGAAAGCCAGTCTTAGACAGAGAAAGAGAACTATCAAAGTTAGAGAATCTAAAAAAGAAAGCCCCTGAGAAGTTTGAGGCGCTAGGTATTGCAGAGTTGTTTGAACAAATTATGGCAATGTCTAGAAAGTATCAATACATCAAGATGGGTGAGATTGGCAAGTCAGACGATTTCGGTTTTAAAGTGGTAGATGATATTCCAAAGACTGGCGTTAAGGTGGCATACCAAGGACTTCCTGGTGCTTATTCACAGCAAGCTGCCTCTGAGTACTTTGGCGAAGGCGCAGAGTATGTGCACGTAACTACTTTTAGAGAGGCTGTGGATACAGTAAAGAAGGGTGAGGCTGATTATGCAGTTCTTCCTTTTGAAAATTCATCAGCTGGTATAGTGGCAGACGTTTACGATTTGCTAGTGGAATATGACACATATATCATGGATACTTTCGATATCAAGATTAGACATTGCTTGTGTGGTATTAAAGGATCTACATTAGAGGACATTAAAGAGATTTATTCTCATCCTCAAGCTTTTATGCAGAGTAATGAGTTTATAGAAGAGCATAAGTTCAATAAGATAAATCTTGCTAATACAGCAATCAGTGCTAGATATATTTCTGAGCAGACCGACAAGACAAGAGGTTGTATTTGTAGCGAGAATGCGGCTGAGATTTACGGACTTGAAATTCTTGAGAGAAACATAAACTTCACAGCGAAGAACACTACCAAGTTTATAATCATTAGCAACAAGAAGGTGGCAAGAAAAGATGCAAACCTTATCTGTATAAGTTTTGAGATGCCTCACGAGAGTGGAACACTTTACCAGATGCTATCTCATATCATTTACAACAACTTGAATATGACTAGTATTCAATCGCGTCCTATCCCAGACAAAAAGTGGGAGTACAGATTCTATGTAGAGTTTGAGGGAGGCATTAAGGACAAGGATGTTATGAATGCGCTCACTGGAATAACAGCTGAAGCACTTAATGCAAAGATATTAGGAAACTATTAAAATAGAGGATTCATATGAATCCTCTTTTTATTTTAAATCATCTAAATAATCTTTATCTCTGAGTGGGCCTTTAACCCTTAAGTACTTAACTATATCGTCAAAGACTTCTTTATTTCTAGGCTCCTGGAAAACCTCATGTCTCATGTCCTCATAAAGCCTATAAACAACATTTCTAAATCTTCTATGTCTTAAGAAATTGACTGACTTTTTAAATGCCGCATCACTCACTCTACATGGATCTTCAGCGCCCGATACAAACATAATAGGAAGCTCTAACTCTTTGAATCTCCAGCCTTGCTTACCATAAACGCTACTCATCAAATTGAACAATGTTAGATATCCATTCAATGTGAAATAAAAACCACACTTAGGATCAGCATTGTATTCATCCACCACATCTCTGTTGGTACAAAGCCATGCGTGTAAGATTCCTTCTTTTTTGAAGGCTCTCTCATACGGTCCGAAAACTAGCCTTGTAATCATAGGACTTCTATATTTTTCGCCCTTAAAGAATTTGATTAGCTTCGCCAAAAACTTGCCAAATCCCACACCTGGTTTCATAGAAGGAAGACCAGATAGTACAAGAGCGTCTATATCTCTAGAACGCTTTTTAATATATGCTTCTGCAATCAAAGAACCCATACTATGTCCAAGCAAAATCAAAGGTAACTTTGGAAACTCACGTCTTAAATACATAGTGAAGTTTTCCACATCATCTATTAGTCCTTTATATCCATCCTCGCCAAAGTAGCCATAGTCATCTTCAGTTAAGACATTTTCACCATGACCACGAAGGTCTGAAATGGCACAAATAAAGCCACGCTTACTAAACTCATTCATAGTGTCTTTGTAGCGTCCTTTGTGCTCACACATTCCGTGAATAAACTCTATAACACCTATAGGCTCTGTGCCTTCTGGTGGATATGTAATCATACTGCCTTTCATAATAGTCTCCTTATTTCCATAGAGATTATATCAGTTTTAGTAAGAATAGGCAAAGGGGTGAGAGGTTAATTAAAAAATAGTGAAAAAGTGTGTTTTTTTGTCCTTAAAAGTATTATAATCTTTGTTGAGAACTAGGGAGATGAAACATTGGCGATATTTAAGAGAATTAATTCATTTCAAATAATTTTAATGGGATTTATAGCGGTAGTGCTAATAGGATCCCTATTATTAATGCTACCTATTTCTTCTAGAACAGGAGAAGTTACGCACTTTAAAGATACAGTCTTTACAGCGGTCTCCGCTGTTTGCGTTACGGGATTAGTAGTTAAAGACACAGCTATGCACTGGTCGCTATTTGGACAGGTAATCATCTTGATACTAATTCAAATAGGAGGACTAGGGGTAGTGAGTGTGGCATCAATTTTTGCTATGCTAACTGGAAAAAGAATTAATCTTAAAACTAGAAGTATAATGCAGGATGCAATATCCGCCCCTAAGGTGGGAGGAATAGTTCGAATCACGAGATTTATCGTAATCGTTACTATTATTCTAGAATCAGTTGGTGCGCTAGTGATGATGCCAACATTCTGCGGCAAATACGGACTTAGAGGAGTTTGGATGTCTATCTTCCATTCCGTTTCCGCTTTTTGTAACGCAGGTTTCGATATAATGGGTAGCAAAAAAGGGGAGTTTGTTTCCCTAACACAGTATGCTGGAAATCCAGTAATCAATATAACAATAATGGCACTTATTGTGATAGGTGGTATTGGTTTCTTGGTAATGCATGATATCAAGGAGCATAAATTACATTTTAGTAGATATAGACTGCACACTAAAGTGGTGCTAGTTACTACAGCATTACTTATAATTATTCCTGGTCTTATCTTTTTCTTCCGTCAGTATAATGACTTACCAATGGGAAAGAGAACTTTGGCGTCTTTGTTCCAGGTTATTACGCCTAGAACGGCCGGTTTTAATACAATGGATATGAACAAACTATCTGATGGAAATAAGGTTATCACAACTATGCTTATGCTAGTTGGTGGTTCACCAGGATCTACAGCGGGTGGTATGAAAACAACCACTATAGCATTATTGCTAATCAATACTCTTAGCGTAATAAATAGACGAGGCGAGGTTGAGGTATTTAAGAGAAGAGTAGAGGGTCAAGTATTAAGAACAGCATCTGCATTGTTTTTCTACTACATAGGTATGTTTGCTATATGTAGTGCTGTTATAAGTAGTATAGAAGGATTACCAATTAGTAAATGTATGTTTGAAGTGGCATCTGCCATAGGTACCGTAGGACTTACTTTGGGAATCACCCCAAGTCTTGGAACGGCATCACACATAATACTAATGGTATTAATGTTCTTAGGAAGAGTGGGAGGTTTGACTATAATCTTTGCGGCTATAGCTAAGAATAATAACCTTTCAAAACTACCTAAAGAAGATGTAATTGTAGGATAAGGAGATCAAATGAAATCAGTTTTACTTTTAGGTTTGGGAAGATTAGGAACCAAACTTGCGAGAGAATTAAGTGAGATGGGACACGAAGTAATGGTCGTAGATCGAAATGAGGAGAGAGTTAACAAGGTTATGCCTTATGTTACTAACGCTCAAATTGGTAATGCCATTGACCAAGAATTTTTGGAAAATTTAGGCATAGGTAATTTTGACGTTTGTTTTGTTACTATGCATACCAACTTCCAAAATTCACTAGAGGCTACATATCAGCTTAAAGAATTAGGCGCTAAGTTAGTTGTGTCAAGAGCAGAAAGTGATACCCACGAGAAGTTCTTGTTAAAGAATGGTGCAGATAGAGTTATTTACCCTGAAAAGCAAGTGGCTAAATGGACAGCTATCAGTTTTATATCAGAAGATATTGGAAATTTCATGGAATTGGATGAAGAACATTCTATTTTGGAAGTAGAAGTTAAAGATGAATGGGTAGGAAAGAGAATGGATGAAATTCATATCCGTAAAAAATATGACATCAATGTTTTAGCTGTCAAAAAAGGTGATGATATGAATATGAAAATTGGTCCAGATACTGTATTTGATGAGGATGATGTACTAGTAGTTTTAGGATCAATTAAAAAAATTAAAAAATGTTTTAAATAGTAATAAAAATACCTTTATAATGTTATAATAATAAGTGGCGTTTTATTAGTGTACAACGAAAGGAACGACTATGAGTAAATTTGAAGTGTCAAAGGGAAATCCATTAACACTTGGTGCTACAGTATGCTGTGGCTCTGTTAATTTTGCATTTGTACCAGACGGCGGCAAAGAAGTAGAACTACTTCTTTATAAAAAGGGCGGCAACAGAGTTGCTAAGCGCATTCCGTTTGAAGAAAGAGTGGGAAATGTCTTTTGCATGAAAGTAAAAGGCATTGATATAAATGAATATGATTACAACTTTTCTGTAGATGGGAAAGTGGTAACAGACCCTTATGCTAAGGCTACAGTTGGCAAGAAAGAGTGGGGCGTAGCTCCTAAACTTGTCAAAGGTGCTTTTGTAGCTAACGATTTTGACTGGGAAGATGACAAGAAGTTAAACATTCCATTTGATGAGACTATAATGTATAGACTTCATGTTCGAGGTTTTACTAAGTCTAAGACATCTAAGGTCAAAAACAAAGGAACATTCCTTGGAATTGCTGAAAAGATTCCATATTTGAAGGAACTTGGAGTTAACCTAGTTGAACTTATGCCAGCGTATGATTTTAACGAGAAAGAAATCAAGGCTGCTACATCTATGGTTACTAGCAAGTCCATCACTAACCCTACACTTAACTATTGGGGTTACACTGATGGCTATTCGTTTGCACCTAAGGCTTCTTTTGCCGCAGGCAAGGAAATAGGGGCAGAAGTAAACGAACTTAAAGGTTTGATAAAAGAACTTCACAAAAACGGCATTGAAGTTTCTATGGAGTTTTATTTTACATATGGCACTTGTCCACAGTACATTTTGGACGTGCTACATTACTGGGTATTGGAGTATCACATTGATGGTATTCATGTAAACTGTGAAGAGACAGTTATGAAGATGATTGAAAGGGATGCTCTTTTATCAGACACAAAGATATTCACATATTCAATCCCAATGGCTGATTCTATTTATGGTCAGCTTGATACTAGAAACTTTGCAGACTTTAACGATGACTTTATGGTAGCAGTTCGTAAGTTTGTGAAGGGCGACGAGGATATGCTTGGTGATATCGCAGGAAGGATTAAGAAAAACCCTAACAGCACAGCAGTTGTAAACTATGTGGCAAACCACAATACGTTTACACTTTACGATGCTGTATCTTACGATAAAAAGTACAACATGGAAAATGGCGAGAACAACAATGATGGCGCCATTTACAATTACAGTTGGAACTGCGGCGAAGAGTGAGATACTAGAAAACGTACTGTTATGGATCTTCGTAA
>JAGCPW010000080.1 GCA_017965495.1 Eubacterium sp.
ACAGGCAAATCTTGAAGACATACATCCTGCAAAATTTGATCATATGCTCTTTGGAAGAACGATGAATAAATGCATACAAATGGTTTCTTTCCTTCAAGTGCTAATCCCGCTGCAAAAGTAACAGCATGTTCTTCCGCTATGCCTACGTCAAAGAATCTGTCAGGATACGCATTAGCAAACTTCGATAGTCCTGTGCCATCAGGCATAGCCGCTGTAATAGCAACTATATTTTTGTCTTCCTCTGCCATCTCAACAATCTTCTCTGCAAAGTAGTCTGTGTAAGATGTAACAGAATTAGATTTCTTAACTCCGTCATCCACATTGAAAGGAGAAACTCCATGATAACTAGATGGATCTTTTTCAGCATGTTCATAGCCGTGACCCTTCTTAGTTTTAACGTGAATTAGAATTGGATGGTCAATCTCAAAAGTCTTTTCAAAGATTGTCATCATACCTTCTATATCATGACCATCTATCGGACCCACATATGTGATTCCTAAATCATCAAAGAACCCACCACCTGGAACGATAAGATTCTTAAAGTGATCTTTAGTATTTTTCATTCTCTTAACAATTCGATCACCCAACTTTGGAATCTTGCCAACTACTTTGGCGGTAGCCTCTTTTAATCCATTATATTTTGAACCCACTCTAAATTTACTTAGGTAGTTACTCATACCACCTACATTTTTAGAGATGGACATATCATTGTCATTTAATATAATCACAAAGTTTCTATCTAGACTTGCAACATTATTTAGGGCTTCCATAGCCATGCCGCCTGTCAAAGCACCATCACCAATAACAGCTACCACTTTACTATTTTTGCCATCTATCTTATTAGCTGATGCTATACCAAGCGCAGCTGATATAGAAGTTGAACTGTGTCCTGTGTCAAAACAATCACAGTCACTCTCTCTACGCTTAGGAAATCCTGATAATCCTTCATAACTTCTAAGTGTTGCAAAATCATCTTTTCTGCCTGTCAAAATCTTATGTGTATAACACTGATGTCCTACATCCCACACAATCTTATCCTCAGGCAAATCAAGCAAAGCGTGTAAAGCAATAGTTAACTCTACAGCACCTAAGTTAGAAGCCAAGTGGCCTCCAGAATGACTGACACTATCCAAGATAAACTGGCGAATCTCTTCCGCTAGTTCATCATATCTTGAGGGGTCAATCTTCTTTATGTCGTTTGCTTTTTTGATTTCGTCTAAATAGTTACTCATTTTAATACTCTCTATTAATTAGTTTTTCAACCAATGAAACCAAGAACTCATTATCACCAAGTGACTTAATTCCATCGATTGCTTTATTCGATAACTCTTCTACCTTGGCTTTGGACTCATCAAGCCCAATCAATGTGATGTAAGTATCTTTCTCGTTTTTCTCATCACTTAAAACTGGCTTACCAAGTTTTTCTTCATCGCCAGTCACATCCAAAATATCATCCTGAATCTGAAAAGCCATTCCGATGTTTTTTGCAATCTGTTCTACCTGATTTATTTGTTCATCCGATGCACCACCCAGTATAGCTCCTGCCATCATAGCTGCTTCTATTAGCGCAGCCGTCTTAAGATTGTGAATGAAATTAATAGTTTCTAAATCTAGCTTCTTTCCTTCGTTTACAACATCCACAGTCTGTCCGCCCACCATTCCGTAAGCGCCAGCTTTTTTAGCAATCACACTCATAGCTTTAGCACCTGATGGATTTTTTGCCACTGCATCTGACATAATCTCGTATGCCATATTAAGAAGCCCATCTCCAGCCAATATGCCTATATCTTCTCCATATTTAGCATGGGTGGTTTTCTGACCACGTCTAAACTCATCGTTATCCATAGCAGGTAAATCGTCATGAACTAATGAATAAGTGTGAATAAATTCTATAGCCGCCATAAATGGATAAACTAATGTTTCATCTTCGCCAAAGAGTTTAAAAGTCTCTAGCATAAGAATAGGACGAAGTCTTTTGCCGCCGGCTTTCACACTGTAATTCATAGCCTCAAAAATAAGACTCTGTTTACCTAACTCTTCAGGGCAAAAACTGTATATGATTTTTTCTACACTGTCTTTTTCATTAGAAAAAGCCGAATCAAAATCTTTCATAATGGCCTCTATTCTTCTGTATCTTCTTCTAAAACTTCAATCTGCTTTTCAATCTTTTCAATTTGCTCGTTAGAATCTTTAACTATCTCAATGCCCTTTTTATACATCTCAAAAGACTCATCTAAAGATACTTCTTCATCTTGCATCTTTTCTAGAATTTCATCTAACTCTTTGAAATTGTCTTCAATATTATTCTTTGCCATATATTTCACCATCCTCTTTGCCAGATACCTTCGCATCTATTTTTCCATCTTTGATGATCAAAGAAATGTCATCTCCCACATCCACATCTTTTGTGGAGACTATCGGTCCATCTGCGCCACTTACATAAGCAAAACCTCTGCTGATTTTCTCTAACGGTGATAAACCTTCTAGTTTTTCTATAAACAACTGTAAAGTATGTTTTCTTTTAAGGAACTTATCATTAAACAATTTGCTTAAATTGTTTTTATAATCTGGTAGCAATCTCTTAGTCTCTGCAAACCTATCGTTAAAGCTATACGCTAGCTTGTCTCTATACTCTGAAATCAATTGCCTGTATGTATTTAGTTTAGACATTGGGCTAAACTTTTCGATTCTAGATTCATAAACTTCAGTCTTGTTTTTATAAGTCTCAATCTTAGAATCTATGTAATTTCTAAAAGTGGTTTTATATCTATCGAGAGTATTTACAAACTCATCATATTCAAATACTGCTAACTCTGCTGCAGCTGATGGCGTAGGTGCTCTTAAGTCCGCCACAAAATCTGAAATAGAAAAATCTGTCTCATGACCTACTGCAGAAATAATTGGTGTCTGACAATCAAAAATAGCTTGAGCAACAATCTCTTCATTGAAACACCACAAATCCTCTAGCGATCCACCACCTCGTCCAACTATAATTACATCTAAGTCTTGCTCATCTAAAAACTTAATACTGTTAACTATAGACTGTGCAGCTTGTTCTCCTTGAACTGCTGTTGGCTTTAAGTAAAGTTGAACATATTTATTTCTTCTTGATGTGACATTTATAATGTCATTTATTACTGCACCTGTACTTGATGTGGCAACACCTATCTTTAATGAATACTTAGGGATAGGTTTTTTATACATATCTGAGAAAAGACCACGCTCTTCAAGTTCTGCTTTTAACTTCTCATACTTTTGATACAAATCTCCTAGTCCAGCAGGTTCTATTTCGTTTGCGTATAGTTGGTATTTGCCTTGGGCTTCATACACACCCACGTAACCCTTAATTACAATTTGCTGGCCTGGTTCAATTCTAAACTTAAGTTTAGCAGCATTTCCTTTCCACATAATACAGTTAATAACATCTGTATTCTCTTTAATTGAAAAATACACATGACCGCTACTGTGGTAGTTACAATTTCCCACTTCACCTTGAACTGTAATGTTTGAAAGGAATGGGTCATTTTCTAAAGTATTTTTTATATAACTATTTAATTGTTTAACTGAATAAACAGATTTCTCCATAGTTACTCCGATACAAAATTAGAAAGAATTCCATTAATGAATTTAGGCGAAGCGTCTGAAGAATACTTTTTAGATAATTCCACTGCTTCATTAACAGCTACTTTGTCTGGGATTTCATCATCCATTTTGATTTCATAGTACGCTAGGCGCAAAATAGCTTTATCTACTTTGTCCATACGATCTACTTTCCACTTGTTAGACACAGTTTCTATTTCTTTATCAATAGATTCCTTGCTGTCCAAAATCTTGTTAGCTTTTTCAATGATATATGACTTATCATCTTCAGTGAAATCATTTTTGCCATCAAAATATAATGAAAACTGGGTATTCAATTCTTCTTTATCGTGAAAGTCATCTAAGTATAAGAGTTTTAGTATGTTTTCACGAATCTCGCTTCGTTTCATTATTCCTCCATTTTATGCATAAACAATGCATAAACTATTTATTAGTGCATTTTTATTAGTCTCATTAAATGCAATAAAGGGTGTCTATTTAAGACACCCTTATCATTTCTTATTCTCCTACGCTAGCGATGTTAACATCTACGTTAACCACTTCTAAGCATGTCATATTTTCAACGGACTGTTTAACTTTGTCTTGAACTTTCTTGGATATTTTAATAATATTCTCGTTCATCTTTATAATCAGTTTTAAGCTGATACTTACTTGGCTTCCCTCAACTTCTACATGAACACTTTTCGCTAACTTCTTCATGCTAGTTTTAGTAACCATCTCTGGAGTAATTCCACCTGCCATAGCGTATACTCCGTCCACCTCTAATGCTGCTATAGCTGATATAACGCCTAACACGTTTTCAGTCACATATACAGCTCCTAATTCAGGTACGTCTGATATTACATGTGAATTCTTTACATCCATATTTACAACCTCCTAGGGTTTAAATTTTCTAACAGATATTATATCAAAATGGCCTTATTTTTACAATCTTATTAAATTGAATATGAATATGTTTTGTGTTATACTTTTAGTCGATTTTAACAAGGAGAAAACAATGAAAATTACAAAAAACAAAGTAATTTCAATATTTGTAATAATCGCAGTAATTGTTACTTTTTTCCCATACGAAAATAGTATCAAAAGTTCTGAGACTATTAATCATATAAAGAGCATCAAACTAAGCAAAAATAGTGTTAATTTGACTCCTGGCAAGAAGACTGTTATTTCTGCCAAAATATC
This sequence comes from Eubacterium sp., assembly GCA_017965495.1. Classification (GTDB taxonomy): domain Bacteria; phylum Bacillota; class Clostridia; order Lachnospirales; family Lachnospiraceae; genus Eubacterium_G. The sequence goes on from JAGCPW010000080.1 coordinate 4,783, forward strand.
CTACAAAACAGATACAGATGAGTTAGAAAAGCACATTTGGTCTAGTTATGATAAGAATATTGCCTCAATCAACCAAAATGGAATTATTACAGCAAAATCAAACGGCACTACTTATATTCTTTGCTCTTCTAAATCCGGTAAGACAATAGTTAGATGTAAAGTGGTTGTTAGACATCCTTACAATAAAGTAAGCAGCATTTCTTTCCCACAGAAATCTATCAAACTTAATATAGATGATAAACGTAAGCTAGAGCCTGCTATCAAGTTTACTGGAAACAAAACTTATACTACTGAACCTATTGAGTGGTCAAGTTCCAATAATAAGATCGCAAAAGTAAGTAGTAAAGGTTTTGTTAAGGGTCAAGCTAACGGTACAGCATATATTACTATAAAATCAAAATTCTCAGGTAAAAAAGCATCCGTCAAACTAACAGTTACACCAACTAAGTATATTGCATACACATTTGACGATGGCCCTGGTAGATACACAAAGAAATTAGTTGATGCATTAAAGAAGTATGATTCAAAGGCTACTTTCTTTACAGTAGGAAGAAGCATTGAAAAATATAGAGATGCACTTAAATACGCTCATGCTAATGGAATGGAAATTGGAAACCACTCCTACAGCCATAAGAACTTTAAGAAGTGCACAAAGAAAACTATCAAAAAAGAGTTGGATGCAAATAAAAAATTAGTCAAAGATAGTATCGGTGTTTATCCTACTCTTCTACGTCCACCATACGGAAACTACAACAAGACAGTTTCTAAGCTTGCTGGAGTTCCAATGATTTACTGGTCAGTAGATACTTTGGATTGGAAACACAAAAAGACTAAATATGTTTATAAGAGTATTTTACGACAGTCTAAAGGATGGGATATTGTACTGCTACACGATATTCATAAAACATCAGTTGAAGGATTTATTAAAGCTCTACCAAAACTAAAGAAGGATAATTACGAACTAGTAACGGTATCAGAGTTATATCAAATCTATGGTAAGAAAATGAAACCTGGAGTTATGTACTACGGTCCAACTAGATCAAAAAAATAAAAACAAAAAAATGCTGAAGATTCGTCTTCAGCATTGTTTATTTATGATATGGTTCATTATTTATTATTCGAAAAGTTCTATAAATCTGTTCTAGAAGTATCACTCTCATTAACTGATGTGGGAATGTCATATCAGAAAAGCTAAGTAACATATCCGCTCTATCAAGCACTGATTTATGAAGTCCAAGCGATCCTCCTATTACAAAAGTCAAATCACTCACACCACTCACCCTTAGAGTCTCAATCTCTTTTGCTAATTCTTCTGAACTAAACTTTTTACCCTCTATAGCAAGCGCTATCACTTTTGAAGAGTCAGATATTTTATCTAGGATTCTTTTTCCTTCTGTTTCTTTAATTATATCTTCTTCCACACTTGATGCATTTTCCTTAGTCTTTTCATCTTTCACTTCAATGAAATTTAACTTGCAATATTTAGAAAGTCTTTTTGTGTACTCATCAATTGCATCCACAAAATATTTTTCTTTCATTTTTCCAACTGAAACAATTGTTATTTTCATATCTTTACCTCGCCAAAGAATTATAACATATTATATTCTTATTTGCTTGTTAGAAAAAACTAATTATTATATAATTGTTCATAGATTAAGCAAGCACGGAGGATTATTATGGATAATCTATATGATGAAAATAAAAACGAAGAAATCACTGAAGAACTAGTGGAAAACGAAACTCCTACAGAAGAAATGTTTGACGAAGAAGGTAGTTTCTTTGGCGGTGGCGATAATACTTATGTTAAAAAAGCTGATAAATATGAGGATGTTAGGTCTTCTGCTTTTACTATGTTAATAGTTGGAATGCTCGGAATTATATTTGTAATTCTTGCACTCACTAAAGTGATTAATATTCCATTTAGCGAATCAACAGCATGGCTATTCTACTCAATTATGAGTATTGTATTTATTTCTTTTGCTGTGGCCGGTTTCTTCTCATTAAGGAAGGCAAACAAATTAAAAGCTGAAGCTGAGATTGAAAACAAAGTAATAGATGAAATTGAAAAATGGGCTAAAGACAATATTTCTCAATCAGTTGTTGATAGCGGTTTGGATCTAAATGAATCAGTTGAAATCCTATATTTTTCTAGAGCAGAGAAAATCAAAAATACTTTGATGCATCAATTTGAAGATGCCGACGAAGGGTTGATTGAACTACTCACTGAAAGCATTTACACAAAAATATATGAGGATGATGAAGCTTTTGATGAAGAATATGAATATGAAGAAGAAACCACAGATTCTTCTGAAGAATAAAAACAAAAATCAGTTATCAAACGATAACTGATTTTTTTATGCCTTAATTTAGTTTTGGTAAATCATTTACATACTCTTTAAACAATTTCCAATTTCCACTCTTATACATTGAAGTATCATCATTGTCTGGATTTAGCATATAGTCTTCTATCAAAAATACATCTATTCCCATCTCGGCAGCAAACATATCTTCTTTCACATCATTTCCAACCATCAAGCAGTCGCCAGGATCTTTATCCATTATTTTTAAGATATGTTCATAATACTTTTTGTTAGGCTTGGTGTAGCAAGAGTTTTCATAAGTAGTTACGTAGTCAAAATCTTTTAGGCTAAATCCAAGCCAAGATAATCTTTCTTTAACTGCAATCTCTGGAAACATCGGTTTTGTAGCAAGTACTATTCTGTAACCTTTTTCCTTTAACATCATAACTGCATCATGACATTCTTGAGAAGGTCTTACCATATACCTAATCATTTGGAAATCACCTGTATAAAACTTATCTAGGCTTTTTTGAAAACGTCTTCTGAACTTTTTATCGTAGGATTCATCTTTCGATGACAAGTCTTCCATCAAGACTTTCCAAAACATTTCTTCATTTGTAATTAGGCCATCATTCACTTCCATCGCCCCTATGGCTTTCCAAATAGAAGGAACTATATCATCTGGGTTAAAGTCCCTAGATGTCAAATAACCTTTCAATAGTTCCATAAATGTATCGACAAAATCTTTCATATCGATAGGAAGTAATGTGCCATCTAAATCAAATAAAACTGTATTCATATATTATTCATCCCAGTTGTGATAAACCTTTTGAACATCCTCGTCTTCATCTAATCTATCTAAGATAATATTAATTTTCTTAATAGATTCATCATCAGTTAGTTCAACATAGTTTTGAGGAATCATAGTAACTTCTGCTTCAGCCATTTTGATGCCTTCTTTTTCAAGCGCTTCTCTTACCTGGCTAAAATCATTAGGAGCAGTTATTACTTCAAAACTATCTTCCTCTTCTATAATATCCTCAGCGCCAGCATCAAGTGCCATCATCATAATTTCATCTGCGTCCAAATCGCATTCTTCTTTGGCGATGATAATTTGTCCCTTTGTATCAAACATAAATGATACACAACCTTGAGTACCAACATTACCGCCGCCCTTAGTAAAGCAAGCCTTAACATTGGCAGCTGTTCTATTTCTGTTGTCTGTAAGAGCATCAACAATAATAGCTGTTCCATTTGGACCATAGCCTTCATATCTTACTGTCTCGTAATTAACAGCATCCATATTGCCGGCAGCCTTTTTTATACCACGCTCAATAGTATCATTAGGCATATTGTTAGCTTTAGCCTTTGCTATAACATCACGAAGCTTACTGTTATTATCTGGATCTGCACCGCCTTCTTTTACGGCTACAGCAATTTCCTTTCCAATAATAGTAAACATCTTACCCTTAGCTGCATCGTTCTTTTCTTTCTTATGTTTTATATTTGCAAATTTTGAATGTCCTGACATAATGTCCTCCTAAATCTCGTATTTATCATCATAGTAGTCTTTGCTACCGATTATCTTGCCATCTTGTATATAAACTCTTGGAACTCTCTTTCCAACATCGCATACTATCTCGTAATTGATTGTTTCCATTTCATTTGCAATATCATCAGCACTGATAGTCTCATCGCCATCAGTTCCCATCAAAGTAACTAAATCTCCTTCTTCCACATCCAGTCCAGTTACATCAACCATAAACTGATCCATACAAACTCTACCTAGAATTGGAACTTTATTACCCTTTATAATAACCATTCCTTTATTGCTAAGACCTCTTGGATATCCATCTCCGTATCCAACAGGAATAGTTGCTATCTTCATAGGCTCGTCAGTCACATATGTACTTCCATAACTAATGCCAGTTCCCTGAGGCACATCTTTTACATAAATAACATGACTGTAAAGACTCATTGCTGGATATAGTTCAATGTTTTCTTTGTCCATCTCGTCTGATGGATATAAGCCGTAAAGCGCTATACCCGCCCTAGACAAAGACATTGAAGATTCCGGCATTTCCATAATAGCCGCTGAATTGGCACATTGGTATACAGGTATTTCCAAACCTTTATCTTTTAGAATCTTTATAAATACATCAAACTTAGCAAGCTGACTGTCTGCATGTGATTTATCTTTGTAATCAGCTTTTGCAAAGTGAGTAAACAATGAATAAACTTCTATATTATCAAGCTTTGAAATTTCTACTATTTCATCTGCCGAAGTTTCATTTGGTTCGTAACCGATTCTGCCCATACCAGTATCCACTGCCACATTTAGCTTAACAGTTTTTCCAGCATCTTTGGCGTAGTCTGATAAAACTTTGGCGCGCTCAATACCTGAAACGCATGGAATTAATTCGTCATTTAAAATCACATCAAAGTCGTACTCTGTAGAATATCCTAGTAAGTAAATTGGCTTATCAATTCCATGAGCACGAAGGTTATGTGCTTCGTAAGCTGTAGCTACCGCAAAACCTGAACAAATATCATCAATGGCTTTGGCTACTGGCACAGCTCCGTGACCGTACGCATCAGTTTTAATAACACCAAGCATTCCTGTACTTGGCTCTAATTTCGATTTTAAGTTTTTGGCATTTTTTCTGATGTTATCAAGATCTATCTTGGCGTAACATCTAAAATACTTATCCAAATTCATAACTTTCTCCTATTATTTAAATATAGTCGTAAGCTCTTCTATTATATCACTAGCCATTAGAGATGTCTTAGAAACTCTATTGGCTGCTCTATCTCCGGCAATTCCATGGATATATGGGCCAAGCACTGCAGCTGCATTAAAGTCCACACCTATTCCTAGAAGTCCAACTATAATACCTGTCAAAACATCACCGCTGCCAGCTGTTGCCATTCCATTGTTGCCAGTCATATTTACAAACAAATCATCGCCTGAAGCAATAACTGTTCTAGCATCTTTCAATACATAGTTAGCAAATGTTTTCTTGTGAGCATTCTTTGCCGCCTCAAAAATATTTGCTTTAATCTCATCTACATCTTTCTTTATAAGTCTAGACATCTCACCTAAGTGTGGAGTCATAATAACTTCGCCGTGAAGCTTTTTCTTTAATTTATTATCTTTTGAAATAGTGTTAATAGCATCTGCATCCACTACACATGGTTTTTTAGAATCTAAAACTCTTTCCACCATAATGTTTTGATTATCACCTAATCCAAGACCCGGACCAATAGCAATCACATCGGCCCAAGCAATAGACGCATCAAGCGCTTTCACATCAAATTCTTCTGAATCATATGTATTAATAACTGCTTCAGGAATAAGCTTACCAATCACTTCCTTGTTTTCCTGGTCAGTAAAAACTCTAGCCAAACCAGCGCCCACTCTGTATGCTGACATTGCGCTCATAGCAGCCGCACCTGACATCTCGTCATTTCCAGCAATGATTAAAACTTTTCCAAAACTACCCTTAAATGAATAATTAGGTCTAACTGGAATTAATGACAAATCGTAGTTGTCTACATACTTTGCCACGTGCTTACATTTATCATAAGCATCTATTGGGTATCCGATATCTCCAACAGTTATCTCTCCGCAATAATCTGTGCCAGGATACATAGCTGTTCCTATCTTTTGACAGCCAATAGTCACTGTATAATCAGCTTTAACTGCCACGCCCATCACTTCGCCAGTATCTGCATTAATACCTGATGGCAAGTCTACAGAATAAACAACTCCTCTTGAGTTATTAATCTGTCTTATGGCTTTTGCTTGAATACCTATAACATTTCTAGAAACACCCACGCCAAAAATTG
>JAGCPW010000081.1 GCA_017965495.1 Eubacterium sp.
AAAAGTGCTTGACAAGTGTTTAGGGTGGGTTTATAATGCACCTAATTGATGAAGGCAATGGCGTCTTCAAGCGAAAGCTTGGAGGCGCCTTTTTTCTTTGTCAAAATAGTTGAGGCTAATCCCTGAGGCTAGTATTCATCGGGGTTATAGCAGAAAAGGAGATTTTTATGAAACAAGTAAAAGAGAACTTTGGAAAACTAGTTTTTGATGACAGAGAAATGAAAGCGAGATTGTCTAGCAAGATTTACAATTCTTTGAAGAAGACGATTAGCGAGGGAGCAAAATTAGATAGTAATGTAGCAGATGCTGTTGCAGTTGCAATGAAAGATTGGGCTGTTGAAAACGGAGCTACTCATTATACACATTGGTTCCAACCTTTGACAGGTGTTACAGCAGAAAAGCATGACAGCTTTATCGCACCAGCACCAGACGGTGGAGTTTTGATGGAATTCTCAGGAAAGGAATTGATTCAAGGTGAGCCAGATGCTTCATCATTTCCATCAGGAGGACTTAGAGCAACATTTGAAGCAAGAGGATACACTGCATGGGACCCAACATCATATGCCTTTATAAAAGGAACAACACTTTGTATTCCGACAGCGTTTTGTTCATACGGCGGTGAGGCATTAGATAAGAAAACACCACTTTTAAGATCTATGGAAGCTTTGAATAAGCAAGCGCTTAGAATCTTAAAACTATTTGGAAATGACGAAGTTAAATATGTAAGTACTTCAGTTGGTCCAGAGCAGGAGTACTTCCTTATAGATAGAAAAGAGTACGACAAACGTCCTGACCTTAAATATACAGGTAGAACATTAGTTGGTTCTAGACCACCAAGAGGACAGGATTTGGACGATCACTACTTTGGTGTAATCAAACCAAGAGTGGCAGCTTATATGGAAGACTTAAACGACGAACTTTGGAAACTTGGTATTTATGCTAAGACTGAGCACAACGAAGTGGCTCCAGCACAGCATGAGTTGGCACCAATTTATGACACAACAAATATTGCAGCAGACCACAACCAGTTGATGATGGAGATTATGCAAAAGGTTGCATCAAGACACGGCCTTGTATGTCTACTTCATGAAAAACCATTTGCCGGCGTCAACGGTAGTGGTAAACACAACAACTGGTCAGTGGGAACAGATACTGGTGAAAACTTACTTAACCCTGGTGATACACCAAGTGAAAACGCTCAGTTCTTATTATTCCTTTGTGCAGTTATTAAAGCGGTTGATGATTATCAAGATCTTCTTCGTATCTCAGTTGCTACAGCAGGAAATGACCACAGACTAGGAGCAAATGAAGCACCCCCAGCAGTTGTTTCAATGTTCTTAGGTGATGAGCTAACAGCAATCCTTAAGGCTATTATGAATGACGAGCCTTACGAAGGAACTGAGACAAAGAAAATGAAGTTGGGTGTAGATGTTCTTCCAAGATTCAATAGAGATAACACTGACAGAAACAGAACATCACCATTTGCATTCACTGGTAATAAATTCGAGTTTAGAGCACTTGGTTCTTCAAACAGTATTTCATGCGTAAACATTATGCTTAACGCAGCAGTAGCAGAGAGTTTGAAGATATATGCAGATAGATTAGAGGGCGTAGATAACTTTGAAGAGGCCCTTCACGAGATGATTAAGAAAACTATTAAAGATCATAAACGTATTATCTTTAATGGTAACGGATACGACGAAGCATGGATTAAAGAGGCAACAGAGGAGAGAGGCTTAGTGAACTACAAGACTACAGCCGATTGTATGCCTCACTTGCTAGATGAGAAAAACGCAAAAATGCTTACAGAACAAAAGGTATTTACTCCAGCAGAATTAAATTCCCGTATGGAGATAATGTTAGACAACTACTGTAAGACTATAACAATCGAGGGCAACACTTTGGTTGATATGGTTAGAAAGGACATTCTACCATCTATTGAGATGTATCTCAGCAAAGTGGCCGAGACTGCTAGTCTTAAACAGAAGGTTGATTCAAAGATGTCCATATCGTATGAAAAAAATATTATGAATAAGTTATCTAGCCTCAACGACATAATATTTGCTGGAGTAGATACTTTAGAAAAAGTGTTAGAGGAAGAGCAGGCTATCGAAGACATTGTTGAGCAGGGTTATGCTATCCGCGACAAAGTACTTCCAACTATGGAAAGTCTAAGAGAAGCATGTGACCAGGCTGAAATGATAGTAGCTAAAGAGTATTGGCCATATCCATCATATGGTGAAATGCTATTTGGTGTTAAATAATAAAAATATTAAAAAATAGAATGGAGTGATGTATATGTATTTAGTCGCAATGGGGGCAACAAAGATATTGGAACAAGCTACGTCAAATAGTTTTGCTATTTGGTTCTTGATAGGCGCAGCATTGGTATTCTTTATGCAATGTGGTTTCGCGATGGTGGAGAGTGGATTTACCAGAGCGAAGAGTGCCGGCAATATCATAATGAAAAACTTAATGGACTTTTGTATTGGTACATTTATGTTTGTGTTCTTAGGATATGGTTTGATGATGTCAGAAGACTACATTATGGGGCTTATAGGTTTACCAAACCTAGATATCTTTTCGAACTTTGACCATTTCAACTATTCACAGTTTGTGTTCCAGTTAGTATTCTGTGCTACAGCAGCCACTATAGTTTCAGGTGCTATGGCAGAGCGTACTAAGTTCAGCGCTTACTGTATATATTCAGCATTAATCAGTTTAGTTGTTTATCCAATCAGTGCAGGATGGGTTTGGAACTTGGCCGGCAAAGGTTGGTTACAGCAATTACACTTTGTCGATTTCGCAGGATCAGCAGTTATCCACTCAGTAGGTGGTGTGGCAGCTTTAATCGGTGCCATTATTGTTGGACCTCGTATCGGTAAATACACAGTAAGAAGAAAGACCGGAAAAGTAAAAGTAAATGCTATCCCTGGCCACTCGCTTACACTGGGCGCACTTGGTGTATTCATCCTTTGGTTTGGATGGTACGGATTTAACGGTGCGGCCGCTACAAATAACGATTCGCTCGCAGTTATTTTCTTAAACACAACTATAGCACCAGCTTCAGCGACAGTTGTGTGTATGATTTATACATGGATTAAAGATAAGAAACCAGATGTTGGTATGTCATTAAACGCTGCTTTAGCAGGATTGGTAGCAATCACTGCAGGATGTGCCTCTGTGGATGCACTTGGTGCATTTATCATAGGTGCTGTGGCAGGTATACTTGTAAATATCGCAGTTAGTGTGATTGATAACAAACTACACATTGACGATCCTGTGGGTGCCGTGGCAGTCCATATGGTAAATGGTATTTGGGGAACTATCGCAGTTGGTTTGTTTGCGACAGGTAGAGGCGAAACAGTTAATGCCTTCGCCGACGGCTCAGTATATGCCGGATTATTCTACGGTGGTGGATTCAAACTATTAGGAATTCAGGCACTCGGTATTGTGGCAATCGACATTTATGCAGCGATTATGATGTTCTTAGTATTTAAGCTAATCAAACACACAATCGGACTTCGAGCTTCAGAGGAAGACGAGATGGCTGGTATGGATATTTCAGAGCATGGACTTGCTTCAGCTTACGCAGACTTCCTACCAATCGCTCCTGCATACATGGGTGAGAGTACAGGACCTATTGATATTTCAGATATTGAACCTGCACACTTGAACTTGAGCAGTACAACTACCGGAAGCACGTTGACGAAGATTGTTATCGTCTGCGCCGAAGAAAAATTCACAGTTCTAAGAGACACAATGGCCGAGATTGGTGTAACTGGTATGACAGTTATTCAGGCTATGGGCTGTGGTGTCGAGCAGGGTAAAACTGGTAGATACCGTGGTGTAAATATGAGCATGAACTTGAAACCTAAAGTTAAGGTTGAGATTGTGGTTTCTAAGATTGATCCTAACCTAGTGGTAGCAGCAGCTAGAAAGGCTCTATATACTGGAAAAGTGGGTGATGGAAAGATCTTCGTATCACAGATTCAGGATATCATGAGAATCAGAACCGGAGACACAGGCTACAAAGCTTTACAGGACGAGAACTAAGATAAATTAGTACAAAAAAATAAAAGCATAAGGGAATTGAGCGACTTTTCTAGCGAAATCCCTTATGCTTTTATTTTTATAATTATTTATCCTTTATATCGTACGCAAAGCATTGTAGTGTCATCAAACTGCTCAGCGCCTTGAATGAAATCATCAATGGCGTTATACATTTCATTTATTATTGTTTCTGGATCAGTGGATGGCATATTGTTTAATGCATTTACCATGTAATCCATTCCCATTTGTTTCTCATCATTGTCTGTGGCTTCTGGCACACCGTCTGTGTACACATAAATCACATCGCCTTTTTCTAGCTTAACTGTGTATTCTGAGTACTT
>JAGCPW010000082.1 GCA_017965495.1 Eubacterium sp.
CGGAAAGGATCAGGCCATCTTAAAGGTGGACAGCCACGATACCCCGGAGACCGACAGGGATATTACCTTCTCCATCCCCTACGAAAACGTGTACCTCTTCGACGGGGAAACGGAAAAAGTGATCAAAGGATAAAAGACAATGAGGATCTGACGCGCCGCAGCGCGGGAAATCAGGAGGAAGATATGGCAGCAAAGATTCTGGACGGCAAGGTTTTATCCGCGGAAATCAAAGAAAAGGTTGCTCAGCGAGTGGCTGCCATGAAAGAAAAGGGCGTGATTCCCGGTCTGGCCGTGATCCTGGTCGGAAATGATCCTGCGAGCGAGATTTATGTGCGGAACAAGGGAAAAGGCTGCGAGGAAACCGGCATGCTTTCCCGGACAATCCGTATGGACGGGAACACAACCCAGGAAGCACTTGAGGAAGAGATTGAGCAGCTGAACAGGGATCCGGACATTCACGGAATTCTGGTACAGCTGCCGCTGCCCGATGAAAGTATTTAAAAAAGCAACAAGTATAATGTTAGTAATCGCACTGACAATCACTTGCGCCAACATAAACCTAAGACCTACAAACGTGCAAGCGGCAGAAGTGGATCCAGTCACAGATTTGTCTGTGGCCAATTATTGTGATTGGACAGGTAAATATTTGATTTACTTTACAGCGCCTACAGCGGCTGAAGGTTATAGAGTATTTATCGATGATGCTTCTGCGCCAGTGGCTGAATTAACAGGTTCTGGTGATTACATCACAAACGAAGAACTAAGCCAAATCACACCTGGTGAGCATCAGTTGAAGGTGGCAGCATATGTGACAGTGGACGGAGTTCAGGTTTTGTCTGAGAAGGTGTCTAAGAAGTTCAATAAGTCTGTGCAGACAGGTGTAGCTACTGACATACCTCAGATTTATATTAAATCTGGAAGCATATCATCAGACTATCGTGCGGAAAATGATGTAAGCGTGACAGTAGTAGACCAGGATGGCGGTTCGAAGGGACAAGCCTGCATAGATGATGAGGGCGCGCACCCTAATGCAGCTTCTATGAAAACTTACGCTGATGTTATAGATGCAAAGTCTAACATCAAGATTCGTGGAAACACTACAGCGGGCCAGCCAAAGAAAGCATGGAACATTAAGTTTAGTGGAAAGACTGGACTACTCGGACTTCCAAAGGGTAAGAAATGGAACTTGCTTGCAAACTCAATGGACAAGTCTCTTATGAGAGATACATTGTCATATAACTTTGGCTTGGAAAACGGTGTTACATATACTTCACAGAGTAGATACGTAGATGTATATTTGAACGGCGAGTTCAAAGGAAACTATCAGCTTTGTGAGCCGGTAGAGGCAAAGAGCAATCGTGTAGAAACTGAAGCATATGATCCGGACAATAATGACATCTTGCTAGAAGTTGGAACTAGAAACGAGCCTGATGTAGATCACTTTACAACAGATATTCTAGGTCAAACTTTTGACGTAAACGATCCAGAAAAAGGCGACGACCTATCTGATGATCAAGTCAATGCAAAGATTGAAAGAGCGAAATCATTCTTGAATCAGTTCGAAAGAACTTTGAGAGATAATCCTAACGATTTGTATATGATTTCTCAATATATAGATATTGATACATTTGTTGATTATTATATTGCAAATGAATACTTCAAAAACGTAGATTTCAATTTCAGTTCAACTAGATTCTATATTAAGGATAACAAACTATATGCTGGTCCTATGTGGGATTTGGATTTGTCGAGCGGAAACTGCAAGAGTTCATATTACACGGACTACTATGTAAATGGCGACAGCGCCAAAGGATTCCGCTGCAGAAATCTAAAGTACTATAATAGATTGTTTAGAAATGCAGAGTTTGAAGCTCTAGTGAAGAAGCGTTACTACGATTTACAATTCCAGATTCAAAATCTATATCGCAACGATTCTACAGCAGTAAATAGTATCAACAATTTGATTGAAACATACGGAACAAGTTTTGAGAGAAACTACAAAGACAAATCACAATTTGGCGCGGGCTGGCCTATCAGATACAATGATGGATACAGTTTTGCGGGAGAGTCTGATTGGCAGACATGGATGGACCCAATTAATTTCCTAAGAGATTGGCTAACAAGACGTAACGCTTGGATTTGTGGTGAGTGGGATATTGATATGGCTCAGGCCTATGAGGACAGCAAAGAGTGGAGCGAGAATCCAACTACAGCTGCACCTACTACAGCTAGACCTACCACAGAAGCGCCAACTACCAAAGAGCATAAACCACAAGACTACTACGATAGCCTAGTGGATACAGATAGCAACATCGCGCTAAAAGGAATCGCTTCCGATAATGGAAAGCACAGAGAAGGAAATGTGGCACAATTAAATGATGGAATAATACATGTTTGGGACAATTGGGACGCAATAACAGTGGACAACAACCAAAACTTAGATGGCTCATTTGATATAGCCCTAGACAAAGCATACGATGCATCAACTATAGATCAAGTAGTAGTATATTGGAGAACTGCTGATAACAAGTTCCATCCATCTAGATACCAGATTCAGTTTGGTTACAATGGAGAGTTTAGAACTGTGGCTGAAGTAACTAGCGCAGATCTACCAACAGACGGAACAAATGCTAGTTGGAATGCTAACGGAAGATTTGTAGTGGACACAGACTTTACAAAAGATAGATTAGAGCAGGCCGGTGTAGATACAGTAAGAATCTATGTGAACACACCAAGTGATTACGGCTCACAAATTCGTGAAATCTGTGTATTTGCAGAAAACCCAGGCAAATACCCACCAGACCCAACAACATTAGCACCAACTACTTTGGCGCCAACCACACTAGCACCAACTACATTAGCACCTACTACATTAGCGCCTACTACAAAGGCTCCAACTGAAAAACCAACAGATGCACCAACAGTAGCACCAACAGACCAATCAGAAGAGCCAACAGTAGCGCCTACAGGTGAAACACCAGTAGAACCAACAGTAGCGCCAACAGATGAACCAACAAAAGATTCAACAGTAAATCCTACTGATAAGAAACCTACGGTTAAACCTTCAGGCAACAAGCCAGTAAGCTATGTACCAGGCAAAGCCACTGTAGTGAAAGCGAAGAAGAGCGCTAAGAAGATCAAAGTAACTCTAAAACGCATGAGCAGAGTGAGTGGCTACCAGATAGCAGTATACAAGAGCAAAAAGAATGCTAAGAAGAATAAGAAAGCGATAACTAAAAAATATACGATTACTCTAACTACAAAGATCAAATCAAAGAAGTTTAAGAAACTTAAAAAACTATATGTTAGAGCTAGAGCATACGCTATCATTACTGGAAAGGTATACTATGGTAGATGGAGTGCTATAAAGAAAGTGAAAAAATAAACTATAAATAAGAAAGAATTGCCTTCGGGCAATTCTTTTTTGTGCAAAAATATTTTTACGAAAAAATATCGCCAAAAACGACTTTTTAGTGCTTTATCACGCTAAAAAATGCACAAAAATTGATAAAAAATTGAAATTTGATGTAAATTTAATGAAAAAGTCCAAACTATTGAATAAAAATCGATAATATTATACAATTATATTAACAATTATCGGTTTTTGTGCCCTTTTTTAGGGAACAGTCTATTTTTAGACCAATCAAATTGTGCTACAAGCACGATAAATAAAGGGAAAATCGAGTTGTTGTCGGAACTATAAACAGACAATGCAAAACGAACAAAATCGGAAAATTTAATAGTATGTGAGGAAGTTCTATCAAAAAAGATGGTTGATAGGACTATTAAGGTATTTTGCGGATATTTTTAAGACACGGAGAGGAGACAAATCATGAAAGGGAAACGAACATTTAAACGATTTTTGGCGGTAGTAATGGCAGTAGTATTTACTGCGACCGGAATTACTTTTACGCCAGATAGTAGTAAGGAGGTTAAGGCTGCCACTTCATTTTCAGGTTGGACCGATCGTGGCGATTCTAACTGGAATGCTTATTGTGCTTCTAGTGGTAGTTATGAGGGAGGAACAAGTTTAGAATCATTTACTGTCACAAATGATACTTATAATGATTGGGACTGGAACTTCCAAATAAAATCTCCAAAAGTATCAGTTACGTCTGGAACCACCTATGTGGTTACAGCAACTTTGAATACTTCAATACAGTTTAGCAATATGTTGATGCAAATCAATGGTTCTACTGTTATTGGAAAGAATGACATATCACATACGGCTAATACAGATATTGTTTGGAGTTATGAATGGGAAGCGGATACAACTACTTGCCAAATATTATTCGGTTGTGGTTGGGCTGGAGCAGGAACAGTTAATATCAAAGATGTTTCTATTACTCCAAAAACTGGGCCTACAGAATCACAAACTGAAAGTACAACTCCTTCAGACGGCTACACTGCATGTGAAGGTGGTGGAGCTCATTATGCCGCAAACGATTATGGATATGAAGTTTTAAATGGAACATTTGGATATAGAACAGGAACCTATGATGGAAATACATATCTTATGCAATTCAAAAATAAAGGATCTAGTACGAATACGATACGTTTTCTATCACCTGGATATTCTATGACTGATGGAGAAGCCTATAATTATTCAATTAGTTATACTCTCAGTTCAGGCTCTGTTTCAAATGTAATATTCCACGCATTTTATTACAATACAGCAGCTGTTGATAATCAGAATATCGGAAATATGTCGAGCCCTAGTGGAACACTAAGTGGTACAGTGACTGCTACTGCCACGGCAGGAGGAAGAACCTTTATCCAACTTAATGTACCAGCAGGCGCAGAGGTAGGAATTACCGCATATAGTATTACCTCTACTAGCCCTTGGATAAAAACAACCAATGCTCGAACATCCATAGGAAGCGATGGAATAGATTTATACAATAATGACGTAGGAGATAATGCATATTATACTGGCACTACAAGTTCGCTTGGTGCTTTAGAGGTAAGACAAGAAGTTACTGCAAAATCATTATCTGAGGCATGGAAAGAAAAAATTGAAATACCTAACAGTGTACTCTTTAACGGAAAAACAAATGAACACAAGTATAGATGCACTATAAGTTATGATGCTTCAGCAGCTGGAGGAACTGTAAGGTTATATTCTGAAGATTATAACATTTTAGAGGATGATACAGTAACACAAGGAACAAATACAGTATCCTTCGATACTGTTTGTGATTCTGCTTTAAATACAAGTGCCAAATTTTTAGATATTCAAATTGGTGCAGTATCAAAAGATGTTGTTTTGAGTAATATTAGTTACTCATTTACTGAGATGCCACGAACAGTAACAGATGTTTATGGAACTGTAATTGGTGGAAATAGCTTAAAAGTAACATGGGCTCCAGCAGCAAGTGGTCTAACAGAGGATTATAAAGTTACACTATTAAATGATGCGGGAACAACTATAGTAGACGGACCATATACAGTACTAAATGCAAATAAAAATGCTGGATATACATTCACAAACTTATCACCAGGAACAACATATACAGCTAAGGTAGAAAGTACATTAAATGGCTTCACATCAGCAGCTGTAACAGATACATTTACAGTAGATCCATGGGTAAGAATGGGTGCAACAGAGACAGTAAATGTAGGAAGCAACACAGGAATATCTATATATAATGAAGATGCAAATGGCTACTTGGCATACTACACAGGAAGTACAACAAGCCTAGCAAATCTTCAACTAAAACA
>JAGCPW010000083.1 GCA_017965495.1 Eubacterium sp.
CCTTTCTCAATTGTTTTTATTTCATGAGATTTTAGTCTTTCTTCGTTTACAAAAGTTCCATTTGTCGAGTTTAAATCTTCTATAGTAAATACTCCCATCTCATAATTTAATCTCGCATGAACTCTACTAACCACATTGCTGCTAACTTTGAAGTCGCTACTTCTTTTACTTTTTCCGATCACATATGGATATTTACTAGGGGCTACCATTATGGTTGGTTCGCGGTTAATGCTTTTTAACACTATATAATCAGCTGCTTCCGAAGTCAGCAGCACTGTGGCATCTTCATCCGACAGATTGTCTGTCTCAAAATTAAATTCTTCATCTGTTTCTTCTATATATATGCTTTCTTCATCTTCTTCTTTTTTATTTTTATGAAATATGTTTTTGATGGTGTCCAAAAATGATTTCTTCTGTTCTTCTTCATCTTCCTCTATATCGAAATCTTCCTCGTCCTCCTCCAAAATCACTGGCTCTGGTTCTTCCTTTGTGCCAAGCACAAATTCAAGCAATTCCTCCAAAGTAAAGTCATCTCTAGAAGAAATCTCCTGCATACCATATGCTATGGATACAGCATCTTTGTCATTATAATTAACGTAATCTAATATTTGGTTGTAGAGAGTTTTCATTTGAAGCGCAAAGTCCTCCACTCTCTCAGGGCAATAACAAAAATAATACTGGTTTTGCTTTGCTTTATAATAAATATAATTAAAATCAAATTTAATATTGTCTTCGCTTAACAAATATTCCCTTAGGCTATCTCCAAGCTGCTTGATAGCCAAAGTTATCTTTACTAACTCCTCTCTCCTTATTAGATTTCTTCCAAAAATACTACTCAGAGAAGACATCCCTGTTATATCGTATAGTAACTCTTTTTCATTATTTATATTTCTTATAGAAATAGGTATAAGTCCGCTAATATTATTGTTCATTATCATTTGAATTTGATAATTACTCTCGTCAAACTTCAAACCCTTCGCAGACAAATACTTTTCGTTTCCTTCTTTTTTAATTTCAAACTCCATTGTCATCCCTCTCATTTTTTTATTCCATCTTTAATTGCTTTAAATAAATACATTTTATCTATAGGCATTTTTCTCACCACTTCCACGTCCTGTTCTCCAACTATTGAAGGCAGTAACTTGTCGAGGAAATTGATTCTCCTTTGTTCTTTTTCTAACACGGAGCATTTATATTTATTTATATCTCCTGAAATACTAGCGCTAGGAAAAGTAACAAATAGTGGTGCCTTCTTCATTTTTGAATATAGAAGTTCTTGACACTTATCTTGATCTTTGTCGGCCCCTTCTACTAATCCTGAATATGTATATGCCCTTACAGTTACAATGTCATGAAGATACAGACTAAAATAGACCATACTTCCAATCAACACCAATATCACTGTAAAAACTATAGCGGTCTCAACAGTCACTTCAGCCCTAGTTTTTCTAGCCAACACTTTTAGTAAACTCATAATTTTCCCCCAGCCAAAAAAGCCACCAATGTATTTGCCAACAAAGCAAATGGAGCTAGTGGCAATTTTGACTTTAAATTAAAGTATTTTAAACCAATACCACTTATTGCGTAAATATTAAAAAATATAAATGTCCAAATCAAAACCGGAAGTAAAAACATTCCTCCCTCTAACGCACCAATGGTCATAATAATCCAGGCATCTCCACGCCCTATCTTTTCCTTGGTGATGATTGAAACTATAAATGCAAGTGAGCCTATCAAAACTCCCAGTCCAACATTCCCCGTAGGAATATCTTTAATGAAAGCATGAACAATTATAGCTGCTGCTGAACTCAGTCCGCATATCCATGTATAAATATATTTTCCTTTCAAATCTGTGATGGTACAGATTGTTAGAATTATTGTTGCGCATATTATAAAAATCATATTATCCCCCACAAGATGAACACGGGCCTTTGTCTCCCACGTCCTTTATATCAATTTCGATTACATTTCTAGTCAATCCAAGACAGTCCAAACTATTATGATAGCAATCACCATCTGGCGTTATAAAAACATTGGATAAACTAGACATCTTCTGCCTGATGCAGTAACTACATCTTTTATATTTATGTCCACTATCGTTTCGCATCATGTCAGCCTGCGCCAAAGTAACTTCGTTTATGTGTATTATTAAATGTTTACACTCTTTTGATCTGTGATACACAACGCCATGTTTTGTTACATAAACTATTTCTCCGGGTTCTACCATATCTATCCCTGTCCAGTCTTTAGACTTGGCTCTTTGTGTAACAGTCCAGTGATATGTTGTAAATGGAATTTTGACATTGTATGACAAAACTACATCTACCATTCCCCCATCCATTTTGCTTTGAACAGGATTCAATGTATTAATTAGTTTTCCATTATTATTTATATCTCCAAATATTCTCGCCGAAATATAACCCACTTCAGCCATCGACTTATACTTTTCGCCTTCTTCCTTATCATAATTAGCGAAATATTTAGCCTTTGATGTTTCCATAGAAATATTATTAATTTTTTCCTCTATAGATAATTGTCCATAAACCATCGCCAAAAAACTTGAAAGCGAAATTGTTATTAACAAAAAAATTGTAATTGTAATGGCCGCTTCAATAGTAACGCTGGCTTTGGAGGTGAATAGAAAGGCCCTTTCCCATATAGGCTTATCATTTAAGAATTTCACAAATGTTTCATTTTTGGTATTAATTTCAGAGGGAGCCATTTCATACCTAGTTCTTCGCCTTGTTACTTGGAGAGAAACACAGTCTTTAAATTTATTTTTTACAGGTTTGGAAAAGGGCATTTCTACTCACCTCCCTAGTAGCCATTGTTGCATTCCATTTCAAATTTATAGGATCCCGATTCGTTTAACATTCCAATTGTCCATGGCATTGCTGTAAAAAGCGGTGCACTTTCAAACGAAACTGTGCTTTTAAACGACATCAGTCCTTTGTTCATCTTAAATTCTTTATTATAGTTTTTACATATATTCATCTGAATCAAATCCATGGTTCTATAAACCACATCATCTCTATCTGTGAGAGTAATTAATAGCCCCAAATAGACTTCATACTTAAATCCGCTGCCGTCACCTTTGCTGTTACCACCTCCAAGATTTCTGAGAGATGTTTTCCAATTAGATTCAGTTTTAACCAAAGATAGTTTTTCTCCATTTAGTAAAATCTTTACATCATTTGCCGACTCAGCTAAAACCCAGCACTCCGTCAAAATGACTTTTGCAATTGGTTCCAAAAACGGCAAGCCAGTAACTGCCGCTATAGATGCAGCTATTGCAGATATTTCTGATTGTTTCGTTGCGTCTTTCATGATACAGGCATAATTTGGCACATGTCTTATTGCCACCAATCTTGTGACAACAGATGAAAGATTTGATTTGTCAGAATCTTTTCCGGCCACCAGATACTCTAGCCCATACTTCAATGCATTTTTCTTTTTAGAATCCAAATAGTTTCCAAAGTAAAGGTTGGAGTAAACTCCCACTGCTGCTTTATCATAAAGACTTGATGATTCTAAAGATTTACTTTTTGAAGTTTGCGATGGCAAGGACGAGGTATTAACAGAGGCTGTAGATAAATTGGATGTATCTTTAATAACTAAAGATAATATTCCTTTGTCTAAGAAATCTTTCGCACTATCAAAAATAGATTTATTCTCTTTATCTTTTTGGGTGATTTTTGCAACTTGTAAATCTCGACAGAGTTCTTCAAATTGCATGGATAATCGAATAAACTTTTCTGCATCTTTTGTTTCATTTGGATTGCCACTTATACTGGAAGCAAATTCAAACTCTTTCATATTTATTATCTTGTCTTTGATTTTCTTCAGAACTGATAAGTTTTCATCCATATAATCTTTTGCAGATTTTTCGTAGCCATTCTTCTTCAAGAGATTAGACTTTTTTTCGAGATAACTTTCTATTTTATTAATAGCTTTATTGATGTTTGATTCTTTTTCTAATACATATTTTTTGACTTTGTCTAACTGTTTGAAGACTTCTTTTAAAACTTTTTTATCTGCTTTATTCCATTTTTCTGATTTACCCTCTATTAGCTCATTGACACTTTTGTTTAAGCGAGACAACTCATTAATATTGCTCAAGACCTTAACAAGTGAATTGATCTCCTCAACCAGACTAGATAACTTGTCATAGGATTTGTCGGTTATATCTTCAGCAACATTAGTGGTAAGGTCTTCCTCCTTAACTTCTTTTGAATTACTCATTATTTTGTCAATGGCGCTTGTTAAACCAGCATATTTCAAATACTCAGATACTTGCTTAACGAAAGCATCTCCCCCGTTATCTGTGGCATATACTTTTTTATTCACGCTTACCTCTTGTAAATCAGACATCAAAAAGTCGTTACCACTCACCTCTATATCCGCCATCTTTATATTAGCTTGTATGTACTTAGATATTGTTTCATCTAGACTATCCTTGTTCCACACAAGTAATATCCCATAATCGTCATATACTTGTTTTGCATAACCAGCTATCACCGAATCAGCTGCCATCATTGTTATCGCTTTATCCTTTGATTGAATTGCACTCACTCTTGCTGCTTCAGCTATTGTGCAAACAAGTAAAACAATGCTCAAAAAAACAATTGCCAAATAAATACTTATGCTACCTTTACTCTTCATCTTAGAACTCTGACACTTGAGATTTGATAGAATCATAAATACCGTTAGCAATTGCTGTTATTTGATTTCTAAAGATTAATGCGAGTCCCACTAGCACTAAGATTATTAGTACTATTTCTACCACTCCCATTCCTTCTTCATTAGATAATAATTCCTTTATTTGTTTTTTCATTTTTAATCCCCCTTGTTTTTATAAATTAATTGATAGAAACGCTGGAACCATGATGATAGCTATTGATATTATCAACATTACTACCATTGGCCCAAGTAACTTTGTAGAAATTTCAGTTCCTTCTTTCAAAATGCTGTTCTTTCTTGTATTGACTGCAGAGTTCACTTCACTTTTAAGCGCGTATACCATATCCTTTGATCCTCTTCTGAGATTTTGTTCTATAATGTTAGCCAGTTTTATATAACAATGAATCCCGCATCTATCTCCATACTCTGCTATAGCGGTAGTTTCAGATACACCGCTTTTCATCTTGGTTATGGCTATATCCATCTCCTCATATGCAAAACGAATATCTTTTTTCTGCTTATTGTATTCATAAACAATTCTTTCAAAGGCTGATTTGATAGATAAACCTGCTCCAAAGTAAATTAAAAGTTTACTCACTATATTCGGATAATCTCTTAGCATTTGGTTTTGACGTTCTTTCACTTCTTTGTCTAGGTCTTTGTCTTTCAAAACGAACAATACTATGGCTATTGTAAGAGCCAGCGGAAAAATCCATACAGCATAATTAGCATTTTTTATAAAGTACTTATATACTTTGCCTCCTATCTTTTTTGGAAGTTCAACTTCTTTTTCTGTGACCGAGTTTTCGTCTACATGTTTTTGAATGTAACCCTGTAGATTGCTGCTTTTTTTCTCAGGAAAAACTTTTATATAGAACTGGTAATTAACTGTTGTTTTGTCTAGTTCCATAATCGCTGTCAATTTAACAAGGCTACCTTTTCGCGGGACTCCTTTTCCTATTTCTCCGTCATAACCAATCAGATCACTGTTTTCTATTCCCCAGGAAACTTTTATGTTCTCCTTACCTATGCTATTTACAAAATTCACATGACTATTAACCTTGTTGACGCTTTTGTTATTAGCAAGCATCTTTTTTACCAATAATTTTTTACCCTTTTCTATAGCCTCATACGTCTCCTTTTTTGTTCTCTTCTTTCCTGCTACTTCTACAGAAATATCTTTTGTCTCTTTTTTATTCTTGGCCACAAAATTATAAGTAGATGAATTGTCTTTTCTTTTTAATTTTTTTATTTCTTGTAAAGTTTTAGGCCCAGTAATGCTAGTTCCCAAGCCAAATACTAATCCACAAAACAGCACTAATATTACTACCGATATTTTTTGTGCCACATATAAGCTTCTCTCTTCACTTATATCTTCCTTTAGATAAAGCTCTTTTAGTTTTCTATTAGTCTTAGTATTTCTGCTAATTAATTTTTTAGGTAACTTATCTACTATCCAAAGAGACATAGGATAAAGAATTTTTAGTTTATGTTTTTTCTTGTCTAGGTTTTTTACATATTTTGATTTGTATCTACAGGTTATTAACATTATGGTTAAAACTATTATTAACCCAACTATATAAAACCAAATCATACATCCCCCTTAGATTACATTTCTACATCTATTATTTTTTCTCCCCAAATATACGAAGCGACATAGGCCAGCAAGCAGCCCGTCATTATCACATTCCCCAGAAATGTTTCGTGCATAACATCTAAAAACCCTGGCGACGCAAATGTGACGTACAACATTATAAATATAGGTATTCCCATCATCACTTTTTGTTCCAGTCGCTTTGCATTCATTGATAACTTAATCTCTTCTTTTATCTCTTCCTTTAAAGATATCGTCTCGCATACGTTTTTGATTATCTCTCTCATATTCCCGCCGGTTCTTTTCGCTATTGAAAATGTTTGATGAAAAGTTCTGATGCTATCAATCTCATATCGATCTGCAAAATCGGCAATTATTTTTTCTATATTTACATTGAGTTTTAATCTTGATTTTATTAATCTCATTTCTTTTCCAATAATGCTGTTCTTTCCATATATCTGCACGATTTCTTTGTAACTTTCTATAAAAGCATTTTCTATTGAATAGCCCGTCTGCATTAAATCAGAAACTGCTGTCAGCATATCTCTAAATTGTAGTTCTATTTTTCTAATCTGACTTTTATATATTTTCTTTTTTATAGTTTTGTACACTACTATTCCCACCGGAGAAATAACTATCCCCATCCAAAGATTTCCGTAAAACATTTTAGAAACCAATAAGAGCCCTAGAATAATACATATGATGGAAATGATATTTTGTTTTAACGATAATTTGAAATATTTATATTCCATTTGTTTCTACCCTTCATAACTTGATAGTTTCTCACTGTGCAATAATTTGTTCGTGATTTTTTTGAGAACGAATCCTTCTTCGCTATTTTTAAGTTCAAAAAGTTTTCTTAATACAATCTCTCCATTCTCTAGCCCAACCACTTCATCTATTTCTAAGACTTTTCGACTTTTATCTTTCATCCTTCCCAAATGAATCAATATGTCTATTCCCGAAGAAATCTGTGACCTAATTGCAAGTAGTGGCATCTCAATTCCCATAAGTACCATTGTTTCCAATCTAGCCAACATATCTTTTGGCGAATTAGCATGTCCCGTACTCATTGAGCCATCATGTCCAGTATTCATAGCCTGCAACATATCCAAAGCCTCCGGACCTCTCACTTCGCCCACTATAATTCTGTCCGGTCTCATTCGAAGCGAAGTTTTAATCAAGTCTCTAATACTTATCTCAGTAGTTCCCTCGTCTGTCGAACTTCTAGTCTCTAAACTAATCAAGTTTTTTATGTTCTTTAACTGCAACTCCGCCGAGTCTTCAATAGTTATTACTCTCTCATCACTCTTTATAAAATTAGAAAGTGCATTAAGGAATGTGGTTTTGCCTGATCCAGTTCCTCCACTCACAAATATGTTATATCCTGCCCTCACCAAAGTTCTTAAAAACTCCGCAGCTTCCTTTGTTATAGATTTCCACCTAATAAGCTTTTCCATATCGATAGCCTCACTAGGAAACTTTCTAATAGTTACCACGGCACCAGACAATGATATAGGTGGTAACACCACATTCACTCGCGAGCCATCATCTAATCTAGTATCCACAATTGGATTTGCTTGATTAACTCTTTTGTTAGTTCTTCCCACAATTTGTTGAATGACATCATTTAGTCTACCGGGTGACGAATAACAATGGTCTATTTGCATTATTTCTCCATCTCTCTCAATAAAAATATTCTTAGAGCCGTTTATCATTATTTCTGTGATGCTTTCATCTTCAAGCAATTCCTCCACCACGCCCAAACCTCTAATTGAGTTGTAAATATCACGGTGGATTTTATATCTATCATTTATTGATAATTGATGAATGTTGAAGTTATCTTCAATTTTTTTATCTATTATTTCATGTAGTTCATCTTCGTCAGGTTCACGTGTCATATCTATCATTTCAATTACCTGACTTCTTATCTCTTCTATATTGTTTATTTTCATCTCTATACTTTTTGTTTTAATAGCGCTCTCACATAATCACCTACGTTGCCCAGACCAATGGTCTCAATCCATCTCTCTTCCATGTAATTATTTTCTGGTTTCGGAGCCTTTGTCTTAATTATTTTGTCTAATAGTTTTTCTTTGTCGCTTTGTAAAATTACAGTTTCAATCTTGTTGATTTTCATCTCAGAAAGTTTGTCATCCACTGTAGGCATAAATATCTGATCGCAATAATCTAGCATCGACAATAAATCTCCTATCATATCTCCAATATCTAGCACAATGTATTCATAACTTGTGACAGATGAAATGTGGTTTAACAGTTCTTTCCACTCTTCTGTGGTCGTTTCTCTTAAATCTCTTGCGTAGTATATTGGCGATACATAATCCAATGAATTTATCTTTTGAACTATTGCTTGAAGTTTTATTGAAACAGTGTCTGGATTTTGTTTGTAATAATACATTAAATCTGCAAGATTCCCTGGACTGGATAGTTCCAATTCATTTTGAAAAACAGCGAACTCCTCAAAACTTATAAATAAAGTTTTATGTCCCTCGGAAAGAATTTGCGCAAGAGCTATGGCAAAAGTGGTTTTTCCAGATCTCCCGACTGGGGAGTAAACTCCAATAATTTTAGATTCCCCTTTTGTCACAACTAATGATTCTTGGTCACCTTCTATTTCTATGAATCTTTCTAGCACTTCTCTTACTATATTTTCTGCAGATTTGAATTTATAGATTGAATGATAATTAGAATAGTCTATAGGAAGTGTTCCCTCAGACAAAAGAATAATTTCTTTAATATCAGCCTGCTCTATATCTTCGTCTAGATTAGTGGCTGATATTAAAAGCATTTCAACTTTTTCCTTTTTTAAAAATTGGATTAACTTAGATTTCTCTGTGAAAGTAACTGTTTGAAATGGAATATCTTTTTTCTTTGTAAAATAGTCCATTAAAAGATTGGCATATTGTTTTTCTTCATCAAAAATAACTAGTGTTCTAGTGTTCATTTCTTTTCCCCCGTTATTAATTTATTGTTTTTTGTTTGTGTTTTACGCTTTTTGTTTTTAGGCGTACCCTTATTGTATATGTGATAATATGATTTGTAAAGTACTTTTTTAAAATTTTTTAATTTTTTTATTTTTTGTCAAGGGGTTACATTCAAAAAAATTTGTGCTACACTCTTTTCGATTTAAATAAATAACTTGAATTTGTGTGGAGGTTATTATGAGAAAAAGAATTAAACTTAAAGACAGAATACTTCCAGATTATTCTAAGGGAGAAGAAATTTTTAATATGGTATCCCACATTGTGGGCGCATTGCTTGGTGTGGCAGCACTAGTATTGTGTGTGGTCTTTGCCGCAAAGGAAGGTGACCCACTTACTATAGTTGGATGCGCTATCTACGGAGCTTCCCTAATTATTTTATATACGATGTCCAGTGTATATCATGGACTATCCAAGGGAATGCCTAAGAAAGTCTTGCAGGTATTAGACCACTGTACTATTTATCTTTTGATTGCAGGAACTTATTCTCCAGTATTGTTTGGAGCAATGCATA
>JAGCPW010000084.1 GCA_017965495.1 Eubacterium sp.
CAGCAATGTGGTTAGTAGAGTTCATGCGAGATTAAATTATGAGATGGGAGTATTTACTATAGAAGATTTAAACTCGACAAATGGAACTTTTGTAAACGAAGAAAGACTAAAATCTCATGAAATAAAAACAATTGAGAAAGGTGATGTAATAAAATTAGCGGATTTAGAATTTAGTGTTGAATAGATATAGAGCACACCCCATATAAGTGATATAATACAAAAAGAGATTGTACGGAGGTGCTTTATGAACGAGAATGTTTTAAAGTTAAAAGAATGGATTGACGGTTCGGATAATATTGTGTTCTTTGGCGGAGCCGGAGTAAGTACGGAATCAGGAGTGCCGGACTTTAGAAGTGTGGATGGACTTTATAATCAGAAGTGGGATTATCCACCAGAGACTATTTTAAGCCACACATTCTTTATGAATAAGCCAGATGAATTTTATAGATTTTATAGAGAGAAGATGTTGATAGAAGGAGTGGAGCCTAACCCAGCGCACAAGGCTTTGGCTAAGCTAGAGGAGATGGGAAAGTTGAAGGCTGTAGTTACTCAGAATATTGACGGACTTCACCAGGCAGCAGGAAGCAAGACTGTTTATGAGCTTCACGGATCAGTGCATAGAAATTATTGTATGCAATGCGGAAAGTTCTATGGTTTTGACGAAATATTAGAGATGGATCAAGTTCCAAGATGTGAGTGCGGAGGAATGATTAAACCAGACGTAGTGCTTTACGAAGAGGGACTAGATAATGTTACTATTCAAAGGTCTGTGGAGGCTATTGCTAATGCAGATATGCTGATAGTGGGAGGAACATCTCTTACAGTTTATCCTGCGGCCGGACTGGTTGACTACTACAGAGGAAATAAACTTGTTTTAATAAATAAAGACAGCACCGGCAAAGATGGCATTGCTAATCTTGTGGTGAACGAACCTATAGGAGAAGTACTTGGCAGTATAGTTGATTTAGGGTAAACTATTTGTCGGGAGTAAACATGGCTAAAAACATTAAACGAAAACTGAAAAGAAAAACTAGAGAAGCAAAAAACGCTAAGGCAGCTAGGGACGTTAGAGGTTTTATGACTAAGACTAAAGTGAAAGTGGGCTTGGTTGTTCTTTGTGTGCTTTTAGTTGTGCTTGCTATATATTTGTTTAACCGCTTTAAAACTTACGACGGATACAAGGTGACAGAAAAGATCGAGATGAAGAGCGGAGAGAGTAGCAAGTTTCTTCCGTTTAAAGGAAAGATAGTTAAATATAGTAGAAACGGAATCTCGTATCTAGATAGCGACACTACTTTGTGGGATGAATCATATGAGATGAAAAATCCACTAGTGGATGTGTGCGAAGACTACTTGTGCGTGGCAGATAAGAATGCTAACGATATTGAGATTTTTACCAAAGACGGAAAGAAGGGAAGTGTTACTACTACATACCCTATTGCAAAGGCAGAGATTGCTGAGCAGGGTGTGGTAGCTGCGCTACTTAAAGATAAAGATGTTAACTATATAGAAGTGTTTGATAAAGAAGGCAATTTACTTGTTTCTCACAAATCACTTCTTATAGAAAATGGTTATCCACTTAACTTTTCTTTGTCGGACGATGGAGAGAAGATGATTGTTTCATATGTGGAAGTGGCTGCAGGAACAATCAAGAGCAAAGTAGTATTTTACAACTTTGGAAGTCCTGGCAAAAACAAAAAGGACAGAGTGGTTGGAACATTTAGACAGTACAAAGACGAACTAGTACCCTTTGTGTACTTTGCAGATTCATCCACGGCAGTGGCAGTGAGCGAGAATAGAATTTCTGTTTATGATGTGGGCGATGAACCAAAGCTGGATGAAGAAGAAAAGTATTCGGGAGAAGCTCAAAAAGTATTCTATGATGAAGACTATATAGGATTAGTGTTTAAAACAAAGAGCGCGACAAAGCCTTATAGAGTGGTGGTTTATAACACTGGACTTAGCGAGAAGATGAACGAGGAAGTGGGCTTAGCGTTCGATACTATTAAATTTGCAGACAAAAATGTTTTAATGTATAATGACAAAAATGCTTTGGTAATGTCTAAGCATGGAGTTGAAAAATTCAAGACTACATTCAAGAAATCTATTACAGATATGATTCCGCTAGACAGCGATACAGACTTCTTAGTTACTTATAATGACAAAGCGGAAGAAATAGAATTAGATTAGTATTATATAGAAGAAAGACGAAACAATGACAAATACAATGATGGGAAATATTATCTTAATAATTGTGGGAGCGTTTATGCTCTTCATGGTAATATTCGGAATGAAAAAAGGATTAGTTAGGATGCTTTTATCATTCGGATCTATTTTTGTTGTGCTTATTTTGGTTAATTTCCTAAATCCTATAGCTAAGCAGACTTTGTCGGCATCGCCGGTGTACGATGGAGTGTATGGGAGAGTGGATGATTATGTTGCAAAGAATATTAAGGATGCGACAAAGAGCGCCACAGATACAGGCGTGGAATCTCAGGAGAAAATAATAGAGGATCTGCCTCTTCCTGAATCGGTAAGAAAAAGTCTAAATGAAAATAATACAAAAAACAGCTATGCGGAGATGAAAGTAAACAGTTTTGCTGATTATCTCACAAAGGCTTTGACGGATATGATAATAGGAGCGCTTTCATTCATCCTATTGTTTATAATTATCTTTATTTTGCTAAAAGTTTTAATAAGAGTGATGGATTTAATCACCAAATTGCCAGTTATTCATGCATTTAACGCAGCCGGCGGTGGATTAGTAGGCTTAATCGAGTCTGTATTTATCATTTGGATCGCTTGTATAGTGGTTACAGTATTTAGTACAACCGACTGGGGCAAAATGATATGCGATGGCATTGCTAGCAATGAAGTATTGAGTTGGATTTATGATAACAACCTAATTCAAAAGATTATTACAGGTATTTTTACTGCATAAAGTCGATATAATGGGCGTTTCAGGTAAGTCTTGACGATGGTTATATCAATTGTTATAATACTTGAGTTGTTAAATACGGCGCGTTAGCCAAGTGGTAAGGCAGAGGTCTGCAACACCTTTATCACCAGTTCAAATCTGGTACGCGCCTCTTCTAAGCGGAGACTATGTGTTTCCGCTTTTTTTATCACAATTTATAATTGAAATATGTTATATTATTAGGTGAGAAATTCTCAGAAAGGGAGTTAGAGATGAAAAAATATATACTATCATTATTACTAGTTGCAACTTTAGTAGCTGCTTTTATTGTGCCTGCTATGGGTGATGGCGATGCAGAGGATACTTTTCCTGGTAAAGCCACTACCTATATAACTCATAATGATGGATCTATGTATTCAGGAATGAGCGGACACTTAAATTTTGCTTTAGAAGATGGCTATTTATTTATGAAAACAGATGCTTTCATTGAAAGTGATCATCCAGTGGATGGAACAGAAATATTAGAAGTAGTGGCCACAAATGGAAGTAATCTAGATAATATTGAAAGTTTTGAATATAAAGAGGGCAATGGAGATTGGACAAATGCCTTTAATTATGTTGTAAATACAAATCGTAATTTTACACAAAGATATACTATTGTAAGAAATTATAGAATTAAGTTTAAAGGCGATGTAAGTTTCGAGATGCAATATAAAGTTAAACCAGTGGGAGCTACAGGCTATGAATCTGGTTTGAGATGCATATCAATTACAAAAAGTGATGAAGACATATACACAGCTGATGCTACATTTATTAAGGCTGAAGATATAACTACTACACAGGCTACATCAGACACTACAGCAGCGCCAACTACTACAGTAGCACCATCTAGTTCAGTGGCGCCAACTACTACAGTAGCACCATCTAGTTCGGTAGCACCAACTACTACAGTTAAGCCAACTACTACAGTAGCGCCAAGTACAGTTGCTCCATCAACTAATCCTACTACAGTAGCTCCAACTACAGCAGTACCAACAGTTGAGCCAACTACAGCTGAACCAGTTACAGCAGAGCCTGCAAGTGATGTTACAACTGCAGCACCTACTAAGGCACCTGCGGTAAAGGCACCAGGCAAAGCTAAGATTAAGAAAGTTTGGAAGAAGAAACGTTCAGCTAAGAAGTTGAAGATAAAATTAGCTAAAGTTAAAAATGCAAAAGGCTATAAAGTTTGTGTTTATAAGAGCAAAAAGAATGCTAAAAAACACAAAAAGGCCATTGCAACTAAATATACAAATAAACTAAAATACACAATTAAATCAAAGAAACTTAAGAATAAGAAAAAACTCTTTGTCGGAGCAAGAGCTTATAATGTTACTAGCGATGGAATAAAAGTATATGGACCATGGGCAAAGATAAAGAAGGTAAAAATTAAGTAACACAAAACGGATTTTAAATTTTAAAATCAAGGTTAGTGGGTGATTCGAAAATGAGTATTATTAACCATAATGGTGAACAAGAGGAAAGCATACTGAGCTATAAACCTAAAAAAGGCTTTTTCAAAAGAAAAAGCCTTGAAAAGGTTATAGCCCTATTTTTATGTGTAGCAACAATTTTTTCTTTTAACGCTTTTGAGCCAGTGAAAACAGAGGCTGCATTAAAACTAAACGCATCTAAAGCATATGTTTACAAAGAGCATAAATTTACACTTAAGCTCGGTAGTGTTAAGGGAACAAAAGTTACTTGGGGTGTTTCAAATCCTTTCACAGGAACAGTATCAAATGCGGGTGTGTTTACACCAAAAGGATACGGTATGACTTTTGTAACTGCTAAATATAAGGGCAAAACATACAAGTGCAAAGTGATCGTTCCTGATACTAACAGAAACATTTCTCTAAATAAAAAGAAAGTAACTTTGTTTGAGACTAAGTCTTACAAATTGAAAGTGTATGGAACAGAGCAGATCAAGTTCCATTCTAGAAATACGCACATTGCTACAGTAACATCAAAAGGTAAAATCAAAGCTAAGAACCCAGGAACCACTACTATAGTGGCTAAGAAGGGTGGAGCTTTTACTTCATGTAAAGTAAAGGTTAAATCTTTGGGCGAGACCAAAAACAAAAAGGCGGCTTGGCTTGACGATAGAGCTAAGGTAGCTATCAGAAAATATAACGAGCAATGGCATCCAACATTTGGAAGAATCATTAAGAGAAAAGGACAGACTATCAATCTTGGATTGGCAAATGTTAGAGCAAACACAGTTAAGAAAGTAGTTTGGAGCTCAAGCAACACTGCTGTGGCCACAGTAACAGAAAAAGGAAAAACAACAGCTACATCCAACTTACTAACAGTTGGTAAGACTAAGATTAGCGCGGTTGTTTTCTATAACTCAGGAAAGAATGAAGTTTTAACAAACACAATTTACGTTACACATCCACAGATAAACACAAACGTTATTAACTGTTTCACTAAATCTGCTGGATCAAATAGATATCAGTATGTTTACTTTACTGGCCTTAGCGAGGTATCTAAAGTTAAGTATAAAATATCTAACAAGAAATGCGTGAAGGCTACTGTTTATAACAACAAAGTTAGATTGCTAGGAAAGAAAAATGGACACGGAACAATTAAAGCTACAGTTCACGGAAAGACTTACAAAGTTCGTTACTATGTAGTTACTCCAAAGTTTGGATCTATTATAGGCGTCCTAGCCAAAGGAAACACAACAAAAATTAAGATTGGCGGAATCGGAAAGATTCAACCAAAATTTACAAGTAGAGACACTTCAAAGTGTACTGTAAACCTTGATGGAACTATTACTGGTAGAGGTTCAGGTGTTACATACGTGGACGTCAAAGTAGGAAGTATGACATTCTCCTACAGAGTGGAAGTGGCTGCTACTGGTATGAAGACTATTATAAAGAGAGCAAAGTACATCGTAAATCATTGGACATACAGTCAAGGAAATAGAATGGCAGACGGATATTACGATTGTTCAGCTCTAGTATGGAAGGGATACAAAGCATACAAGAACTATCACGCAAAGCTAGGTTCAACTAAGTATGCACTTCCAGCAGCATATTTGTTTGATTACTTAAGAGCGAAAGGTCAGATTGCATACTTTGGTTATACAAAGATGGATGATTTAAGACCTGGTGATTTGTTCTTCTACGGAGATTACAACAGCGCAGTTAAGTATTCTCAACCAGGTAGAACACTAAATATTTACCACGTTGCAATGTATGCCGGAAACGGATATGTGGTAGAAAAAGGAACACCAAGATTTACATATAACAGCTTAGACCACATAGTGGGAGTAGGAAGAGTTGTAAATTAAGCAACGAGAATTCGCTCGAACGCTATGAGTTCTCACTTGAGGCAGTCGCCTCATAAATAATAAAAAAGGTAGAAATAAACGAACTTATTTCTACCTTTTTTATTTATAATTCTCGTTGCAAACAACTTTACACAGTGTGTGTATTGTGATAAAATAAGGGCTCGTAATGTATTAACATACCACGATTTTACGTGGTTCCTTGCTCTTTGGGTAACTAAAGGGCCAAGACCAAAAGGAGGTAAAAAGCATGAATAATTATGAATTAACAGTTGTTGTTAGTGCTAAGCTTGACGATGAAACAAGAGCAGCTAGACTAGACAAAGTGAAAGAGTACATCGAGAGATTTGGTGGAAAAATCACTAACGTGGATGAAGCTGGTCTTAAAGAGTTAGCTTATGAAATCGAAAAGATGAAAGAAGCTTACTACTATTTCATCACAATCGAAACTGATAACACAGACATGACTCGTGAGTTAGAAAGCCGACTTCGTATTATGGACGATGTTATGAGATTTTTGTGCGTGAGTGTAGAAGCGTAAGAAATTAACAAGAGAGGTAAATAATATGAATAAAGTTGTTTTAATGGGTCGTTTGACTGCAGATCCTGACGTTAGATATTCTAACAATGGAGATAACCAGTTATGTATAGCAAGATACACATTGGCTGTTGATAGAAGATTCAAAAGAGATGGAGAACCTACAGCAGATTTTATTAGATGCGTGGCATTTGGTCGTGCAGGTGAGTTCGCTGAGAAGTACTTCCACAAAGGAATCAAAATAGCAGTGGATGGACGTATCCAAACAGGAAGTTATCAGAACAAAGATGGACAGACAGTTTACACAACAGATGTAATTGTTGAAAATCAGGAGTTTGCTGAGAGCAAAGCTGCTTCAGAGCAGAACGCATCAGCTCCAGTACCACAGGCTGAGCCAAAGGCAGAAGAGCCTACAGCAGATGCTGGCGATGGATTTATGAATATTCCTGATAGTGTAGATGATTCAGGTCTTCCATTTAACTTTTAATTAGATTATAGGAGGTCAAGTAATTATGGCATATAACAAAAGCGAAAGACCAGACTCTCCAATGAGAAGAAGAGGCGGTCGTAGAAGAAAAAAAGTATGTGCATTTTGCGCAAGTGATGCAAAAGCTATTGATTATAAAGATGTTGAAACTTTGAAGAATTATATTTCTGAAAGAGGTAAAATTCTTCCAAGAAGAGTTACAGGAAACTGCGCTAGACATCAAAGAGCTATCACTACAGCAGTAAAACGTGCAAGAAATATTGCACTATTACCATACACAGTTGAATAATTTCAACTGGCACAAAAAATACAGGGTTCGCACTAGAAAAGTCGTTTGAACCCTGTATTTTTTTGTGCCTAATTAAACAATGCCTGTGTATGGTGATAGTGCGATATTTCTTTGGGAGAAATAAACTATGTTATAGCGTTTATTGCTTTGTTTTTTGAGAAAGTATATTGTATAATATTTTCGGAAAAAGGAGAGGAATATGAACACTAGGAAAGAATGGAAAAAAGCAGGAAAGAAATCGCTTAAGGCACATTACTGGATCTTTATTACGGTATGTTTGTTAGCTGCGATTATCGGTACCGAGTATGAGGTATCGCTAGAGTTTTTCTCGGCAGATAAAGATAATCCGAAGATTGTTAAACAGGCAGAGGATGGAAGAAAGGTAGTAGATAGAGTAAGAGAAGAAGGATCTGCAGCACTTCCTTCCACACTAGATGATAGATTTTCTGAAAACATTTTGGTGGGCTTGATAAAAGGAGACAAGGATAAGGTAGAAAAAAAGACTGCTGAAAACGAGAAAAAAGAGCAACAGAAAAAGAGCAACATAGGCGGAGTAATAAGTCTTAATCACCAAAAGGGTGTTCTTGCTAATATCGTAAACAAAGTATCATCTGGAGCTGTAATTGTAACAATCTACTCAGCCATTCTTTCTATAGTAAAGGATAACAACTGGGCTTCGTTCATACTGATTTCTTTGGCGGCGCTTATAATGATTGCGCTGTGGATATTCCTCGTGAATGTTTACAAAGTAATAATGAAGAGAATCTTTATGGAAGGTTCTACATATGAGAAGGTACAGTTCAATAGATTTTTGTTCCTATCAAGAGTGGGAAGACATTTTAAAGTTTCCAAGGCCGCTTTGAAGTGGACGGTTTATGAGACGTTGTGGTCGCTCACTATTGTGGGGTATTTCATCAAGCACTATGCATACTTTATGACTCCATATATTTTGGCGGAGAATCCAGACATGACTGGTAGCGAGGCTTTAACACTTTCTCGCAAAGCGATGTATGGACACAAGTGGGAGTGCTTTAAACTAGACTTAAGTTTTATCCTTTGGGATCTCTTGGGATGGATAACATATGGATTGGCTACACTTTTCTTTGTGGCAGCCTACAGAGAGTCCACATATGTTCAGTATTATAAATACGTTAGACAGCAAGCATTTGACAACAAAATCGAAAATGCCGAGATGATGAACGACAAGTACATATTTGAAAAGGCCGACAAAGAAATTATCAAACCAAAGTACTTGGATGTTAGAGAGATTAAACAAGAGGGAACTACACTTCCAAAAGAGAAGGGATTCAAAGGCTTCATCGCCAAATGGTTTGGAATAGTTCCTGTTATGAATGAATACGAGTGGGAGTACAGACGTATTCAAACCAACAAGGCAAAGATTAAAAACTTGGATGATGCTATCGAAGGCAAGTCATATCCAAGAAGACTATTTACTTTGCCGGAGAAGGAAAAAGGAAACAGAGAATCTTCAATGCTATACACGAGAAGGTATTGCTTGATTTCTCTTGTGTTAATGTTCTTCGTTTTCTGCTTCATAGGTTGGGGCTGGGAAGTTGTCCTTCACTTGGTAGAAAAGGGTGAGTTTGTAAACAGAGGTGTAAACTATGGACCATGGCTTCCAATATACGGAACGGGTGGAATAGGAGCGCTATTACTACTTACTAGAATTAAAAAATATCCGGTTGCCACATTCTTTGCATCTATTGTGTTCTGCGGAGTGATTGAATATATCACGGGAGCATCACTTCTTGCAAAACACGGCGCAAGATTCTGGAACTACAGTGGATATTTCTTAAACATAAACGGACATGTGTGCGCAGAAGGACTACTAGTGTTTGGTGTGGCTTGTATTGCTTGTATCTATGTGGTAGCTCCAGTGCTAGATAATAGGTTCAGTACATTGTCGCTTAAGAAAGGAATTGTTATCTGTGCAATACTTCTAACAATATTTATCGCAGATAATATTTATTCAGGGCAGCATCCTAACCTTGAAGGAATGTCACCTAAGTCACGTGCACAGTACTTGAAAGATAATCCTGATGCATACAAACATCAATTGTGGAATGTCCTTGGAATAAAACATCTACAAAGAAAGTATGATGTTAATAAATAAATCCATTTAATGGGAGACACAAAAAAATACAGGGTTCGCACTAGAAAAGTCGTTTGAACCCTGTATTTTTTTGTGCCTACAAAAGGCTTATTTGTTATTTATTTTTTTGAAGATGTTTTATGCATTTTCTAAATCGTCTTGATTAATAAGTGTAATATTGTTTTCTTTAAGTATAGACATTACGTTTTCGTTATCAGATACTTTAAAGATTAATAATGCATCATTACTGTCCTTTGCAAGAAAAGCGTAGCAGTACTCAACGTTTACGCCAGCATCTGATAAGATTTTAGAAATCTTAGCCATTGAACCTGGTTCGTCAGGAATTTTGACGCCCACTACTTCAGTAAGCTTGCATACCCAATCATTTTCTTTCAAAGTGTTAAGTGTAGCAAATGGATCGTCTACGATAATACGGATGATTCCATAGTCGCTAGCATCAGCCACTTCCAAAGCTCTTAGGTTTATATTTTGTTCAGCCAAGAAGTTTGTTAATTCAAAAAGTCTACCTGGCTTATTTTCTACAAAAACAGAAATTTGATTAATATACATATCGAAACCTCCTATATCTTTCTCTTGTCGATTACACGAACTGCTTTGCCTTCGGAACGCTCGATTGATTTTGGTGAAACGAGTGAAACCTTAGCATAAATTCCAAGCATACTCTTAAGCGCTGAAACAATTCTCTTTTCAGTCTTCTCAATAGCACCCACAGTATCTGAGAACATCTCAGGTGTCATCTCAACAAGAACTTCTAGAGTATCACTGTTGTTAACTCTATCAACTACTAGCTGATAGTTAGGAGCAAGTCCCTGGTTAATCAATACTTCCTCAATCTGTGATGGGAATACATTAACACCCTTGATGATAAGCATATCGTCTGTACGACCTTTTAGTCTCTCGATACGAGCGATTGTTCTTCCACATTCACATTTCTCGTGAGTGAGAGAAGTAATATCTCTAGTTCTGTAACGAAGTAGTGGCATAGCTTTCTTTGAAATACATGAGAAAACCAACTCGCCCTCTTCGCCGTCTGGAAGAACCTCTCCAGTGTTTGGATCTATAATCTCAGGAATAAAGTGATCTTCATTTACGTGAAGTCCGTTCTGACACTCGCACTCGAATGCAACACCAGGACCACTAATCTCAGTTAGTCCATAAATGTCGTATGCCTTAATTCCTAAACTCTTTTCAATGTCTGCGCGCATCTCATCTGACCACGCTTCCGCGCCAAAGATACCGCTCTTCAAACTTAAGTTATCTTTGATACCCTCTTCTGCAATAGACTCTGCAAGGTATGCAGCATATGAAGGTGTACAACAAAGAATAGTAGAACCTAAATCCTGCATAAACTGAAGCTGTCTAGCAGTATTACCTGAAGACATAGGAAGTGTAAGTGAACCAAGTTTGTGTGAACCACCGTGAAGTCCTGCACCACCAGTGAACAAACCGTATCCATAACTTACATGAACTACGTCATCTTCAGTTCCGCCTGCTGCAGCTATAGCTCTAGCACAGCATTCATCCCATATATCTACATCATTTTGTGTGTAGAACATAACAACACGCTTTCCTGTAGTACCAGAAGTAGACTGAATACGCACGCAATCAGTTTTAGGTACTGCACAAAGCTTGTCTGGGTAATTCTCTCTTAAAAAATCTTTTGTTAAGAATGGAAGCTTGTGAAGATCCTCGATAGACTGGATGTCATCAGGTGTTACACCAGCTTCTTCCATTTTAGCCCTGTAAGGGGCCATGTTTTCATACACATGCTTAACTGTTTCTTGGAGACGTTCGTTTTGTATTTTGGTCAGCTCATCTCTAGAAGCAGTCTCGATGTCGCTGAAAATTTTACTCATAATATATCTCTCCTTACTCATTTTAAATAGTATTTTACAATATTTGAGGCAATAAAACAAATAAAATAGGCTTTTATAAAGAAGAAAAGCAGTTAATATTGCAATGTCAACGATTACATATTTTTTAACAAAACAGTCAATAAAATATGGAGAGTTAGAATAAAAATTATTACTACTTTTTGCTTGTAATTGTGATATATTAAAGTTACTGAATTGGAGGATTATATGACAAAAAGAAACTTGGATAAATTTATAAACAAATCTAGAGAAGCGGCAGCAGAAGGTGCAGTTCTTCTAAGAAATGAGAAAAACACACTTCCTTTGGACAAGAACGAGGTAGTGTCTGTTTTTGGACGCCCAATGTTTGACTACTACAGAAGTGGTACAGGCTCGGGTGGTGCTGTTACAGTGCCTTATGCAGTAAACTTGCTAGAAGGAATCAGAAATTCTGGCCTCAAGATAAATGAGGACATTATAAAAGACTATGAAGAATGGCTAAAAGACAATCCGTTTAACAACGGCGGTGGCGGATGGGCTCAGGAGCCTTGGCATCAGCACGATATGGAAATATCTGAAGAATATGCTAAAGAGCAAGCTAGAAAAACAAAGAAGGCTATCTATGTAATCGGTAGAACTGCCGGCGAAGACAAAGATAATTATATAGGCGAGGGTAGCTATCTACTTACAGAAAAAGAAAATAATAATATTAAAAATATAGCCAAAGCCTTTGACGAAGTCATCGTGCTTTTGAACACTTCAAATATTATTGATATGAAGTGGGCGATTGATCCAGAGACACAGGATCATATCACAGCCATTGTTTACGTGTGGCAGGGTGGTATGGAAGGTGGAAACGCTGTTATGGACGTTTTGCTTGGCAAGGTTAACCCAAGTGGTAAGCTTTCTGACACTATCACATACGACATTATGGATTACCCATCTACATACAACTTCGGCAACGACTTTAGGAACTACTATAAAGAAGATATTTATGTAGGTTACAGATATTTTGAAACTTTTGCGCCTCACAAGGTTATGTATGAGTTTGGTTTCGGACTTTCATACACAACATTCAGAATTGACACTGAAGAAGTGGAGTATGGTGTAGATGAAACTGTATTCAAAGTAAAAGTTACTAACACAGGAAACGTGGCCGGCAAAGAAGTTGTACAAATTTACTTAGAGGCTCCACAGGGCAAACTTGGAAAATCTAAGAAGTCGTTGGTGGGATTTGCTAAGACTAAGGAACTTAAACCTAATAAAACTCAAACTCTTGAGATTGTTGTGCCAAAAGAAGTTATGGCATCTTACGATGACAGA
This sequence comes from Eubacterium sp., assembly GCA_017965495.1. Lineage (GTDB taxonomy): Bacteria > Bacillota > Clostridia > Lachnospirales > Lachnospiraceae > Eubacterium_G. The sequence continues at coordinate 12,873 of JAGCPW010000084.1, forward strand.
GGTTTGACTGGTCATAAATCTTGCTACGTGCTAGAGGCAGGCAAATATCAATTCCATGTTGGTAACAGCGTGAAGAATTGTAGTGTCGTTTCTATCTTTGAGCAGGAAGAACTAGAAGTGGTAGAAGAGTGCAGCGAATGTCTCTGCCCAGATGATGAAAACCTAGAAGTGCTAACTACAGGCGATGCTAAGGGAGATATCTACGACGAGAAGTGGATTCCTTCTATGAAGCCTACTGTTGATTTGGCGCTTAGAATAGAAAACAATCTTCCGAAATCTATGGAGATTACTGGCGACAAAGGAATCAGACTCCAGGATGTTCACAAAGGCAAAGCATCTATGGATGATTTTGTTGCGCAGCTAAGTGTAGAAGATATGGCATGCTTAGTTCGTGGTGAAGGTATGAGTAGTCCACGTGTTACGGACTCTACAGCATCTGCCTTTGGCGGACTTAGCGATTCATTGTTTAAGTTTGGTATTCCTGTTGGATGTTGTGCAGACGGACCTAGTGGTCTTCGTATGAAAGATGACACAGTTCAGCTTCCTATCGGAACTTTGCTTGCTTGTACATGGAATACAGAATTGATTAAAGAACTATATACATTCGAGGGTAAGGAGCTTGTTAACCACAAGGTTGATACACTACTTGGCCCTGGTGTTAACATTCATAGAAGTCCACTTAACGGACGTAACTTTGAGTACTACTCAGAGGATCCATTCCTAACTGGTAAGATGGCAGTAGCTTGTACTGGCGGTATTAAGGCTGGCGGCTCCTGGGGAACTATCAAGCACTTTGCTCTAAACAGTCAGGAAGCTAGCAGATTTAAGATAGACGCGGTAGCATCAGAGCGTGCTATTCGTGAGATTTACTTAAAACCATTCGAGATGGCAGTGAAGGCTGGAACTATCAAGACATTGATGACTGCTTACAACCCTGTAAACGGTCACTGGTCAGCATCTAACTACGATCTTTGTACTACAATCCTTCGTGGAGAGTGGGGCTTTGACGGAATGGTTATGACAGACTGGTGGGCTAGAATGAATGACGTAGTAAAGGGCGGCGAGGAGTCTGCTCAGTTTACTCGCGATATGATTCGCTCACAAAACGATGCTTATATGATCGTAAACAACAACGGTGCTGAGGTGAACTCACACGGTGATAATACAGTTAAATCAGTAGAAGAGGGAAGACTAACTATTGGCGAACTTCAGAGAGCGTCAAAGAACATCTTAAACTTCTTAATCAATGCGACAGTTATTGAAAGAGAGTTAGTAGATACTGATGTTCCAAAAGATTGTCCAGTAGACCCAGACGCTACACCTAAGTACAAAGAGTTCACAATCAATGGAAATGACAAGGTAGAATTCGACAGCGAGAAATACGCTACTATGACAGTGAAGGAGGCTGGCACATACACGCTAATCGTAAACATGTGCTTCGACAGCCATAACTTATATCAGGCTACACTGAAGATGAACACCGACAAAGGAAACGTACTTACTATCCAAACAGCCGGCACAGACGGTTACTGGGTAACAACAAAGGTATGTAAACTAAACCTAGAGGAAGGTGTTTATAACATTGAGTTAGAAGATGTTCAGGCTGGTATTAAGGTAGCTTGGATGCAGTTTAAGAAATAATAGAACGATAATGTTTATACAAAATATTTAGTTTTAATCATTAATAAAAATATTTCAAAGAAATAATGAGGTGAAAAGAGTTTTCTTTAAAAAGAAAACTCTTTTTTTGTCACACACAACACATATTTACAACACAAAATGGACACATTCTTTTTTTATTATTATAAATGTAACTTGATAACGGACATGAAAGGAAAGCAGGCATGAAAAAGAAAATTTTAAGTATGGTGGTAGTTGTGGCAATGATATTTACATTAATGCCAAGCGTGGCTGCATCAGCTGCAACAGTAAAGAAGGCTAAAATAACATCAGTTAAAGCCTCTGCCACTACGGGAAAGGTAACAGTAAAATGGAAGAAAGTTAAAAAAGCAAAGGGATATCAAGTAAAGATATCAAAGAAAAAAACTGGTAAGAACGTAGTTTATAAGAAAACTACTAAAAAGAAAAAAATTACTAGTAAAAAGCTTAGTAACGGAACTTTTTACGTAAGAGTAAGAGCTTATAAAAAAGTAAGTGGTAAGAAGAAATACGGAAAGTGGAGTAAAGCAAAAAAAGTAAAAGTCAATGTAACTACGAGCACTACACAGACTGCCTCCACAGGAAAGCAAACATCTACTGGTGAACAGGGAGATAGTTATGATAATACAGATTATAATTATGATGACTCAAACTCTGAAACCACAAATGTTGATAATTTAGAAGGAAACAAAGCATCGGTTTCATTTTCAGATGGAGCAGCTAGTGTATCGGATGGAGCAGATGGAATTTCAGTTAGTAAAAACTCTGAGACAGGTGTAACTACAGTATCAATTACTAAGGCTGGAGTATATACTTTGTCAGGAAGTACTACAAACACAAGAGTGGATGTTAAGAAAGGCATTGAAGATACTACTATAGTTTTAGATAATCTAACAGTAAATAATAAAACTTTGGCAGCTAGCGAAAATGCAGACAATCCATTTTTGGCAATAGGAAAAGACACAAATGTAGCAATTGTTTTGTCGGGAACTAATACGATAAATGGAAGCAGTACTTATGTGTCAGCGCCAGCAGCTTTTATTTCACAAAAAGGCGATGCCCCTACACTTACTATTAGTCAGACGGATAGCAAGGACGGCGTACTTAACATAGTAGACAATATGGATAGTAGCACAGACTTTGGCGAGGAAGATCCTACAGATGGAATTGCAACCAAGGGAACTTTGACCATTAAGAGTGGATCAATCAATGTAACAGTTAATGGAGATTGTTTGAAGGGAACTGGTTCTGATGGAACTGGAGGAGTGACAATAGATGGTGGAGTATTTAATCTTAAATCTAATCAATCAAGCGCCATCAAGTCAAAGAATGGAAACATCACAATAAATGACGGAAAAATAAATATTAATTACACTGGCGATGACGCTATCAAGGCCTCAAACTATAATGTAACAATTAATAGTGGAGAGACTACTGTCGACAATTGTTATGGAGATGGTGTCTCAGGCGAATGGGTTATAATCACTGGTGGAAACCTGGACATAAAAACTTATTTTGAAAATGCAGGATTAAATTACTATAATTCTGCCCTAGCAAGTTCATCACTAGGGGCCTATAATAAACTTTCTGTTAGCGAGAGTGGAAACTCAAAAACAAAAACAGAGACTGTAAATGTAGACACCGGTGGACACAAAGGTATTAAGGCTGGCACAAAAGCAGAGTCGTATAAATACACGACTGTAGCTGATGGAAGTGAAAATGTAGCAGGAACCACATACACTGCAGAAGCTTCGGGTGGAATTAAGATTTCTGGTGGAAAGATAAGTGTAGACACTACTAATACAGGTATTAAATATAATGGCAGTAGTGGATTTGGCGGAGGCTCAAGTGGCAGCGGAAATACAGCTACAGCAGCAGATGGACAAGTGATTATAGGTTCACCAGACGATGCGATTGTATCTAGAAATGATTTAGATATTACTGGAGGCAATATAACAGTAAACGCATCAGATGATGGAGTATGTGCAGATGGCGATTTGACTATTAAAAATGGAGCAGTACTTCAAGTTGAAACTGCATACGAAGGAATAGAAGCTGACAATATAATTGTAGGAACAAGTGGAAGCACTTCCACGGCACCATATGTATCAGTTTGTACTAATGATGATGGCATTAATTCAGCGGCTAAGACTTCTACATCATATGTATATGCTGATGAGAGTGAAGAATCATATACGAAGACTACGGTTTCTAACATGACAGGACATGATTGTACAGTTTATAGCGGAACTGTAGTAGTTATGATAAATGATATTAGTAGCCATACAATTTCACTTCCAGTGAAAAATGGATATGGTGTAGTGAGTGATAACAGCACACAAAAATTCACATACTCTTCTAATGGAGATGGAATAGATTGTAATGGCTCATTCTATGCCAAAGGCGGAACAACAATAGTTTGGGGAGCAAATTCAAACGACAACTCACCAATAGACACAGGCGATAGTAATTGTAAATATGAAATTGCGAGCGGAGCTACAGTGATAGCAACTGCTTCTAGTGGATCTATGAAAAACAATCCTACTACCATGGGACAAGCAGGAGTAGTTTATTCATCTTCAGTTTCATCAGGAAAGTCATTTGCTATTTTAGATGGAAGTAGCAATTTGAAGATGGCGGCTAAAGCTCCAAAGGCATTTACCTACTTATTCTATTCAGGAGCAGGTTTGTCTAATGGAACAAGTTATAGCCTATCTAGTGGAGGAACACTTTCAAATAGATTAAGTGATGCTCTAACTTACGATACTAGATACAGTTCATACAATACATCAGGAGCATCAAGTTTAAGTTCCACAACTGCTAGCACATCTATTAGTGGTGGTGGACAAGGAGGTCCAGGCGGACAAGTTGGCCCTGGTGGAAGACCATAAAAATAATTTTAAAGGACTAAATGTTTCACATTTAGTCCTTTTTTTAAACACAACTTGTACACAAAAAATATTTATAGTATAAGCATCGAAGACAGAAGGAGTGATGCTATATGAAGAAGAAAATAAAAAATATATTAATAGTAGTTTTAAGTATTTTGGTGGCAGCATCTATCAGTTTAAACGTTTATCTAGTTGCTACAAATACCTGCAATAACACTAATCAAACATCTCAAACGCAAAATGCAAATACGCCACCAGCACCACCAGATGGAAATAATAGTCAAAGTGGAAATGGACAAGATGGACCTGGCTCAAACCAGAGTAGTTCGGTGGATGCAACAGGAAAAACTACAGTGAAGAGTACAAAGACCATATCTAATAAGGCGCTCAATTCAACAAAGAGTGATGAAAGTGTTGTTCTTACAAAGTCTAGTGGAAAACTAACTCTTAAAAATGTGAAAGTGAATAAGAGTGGTGATAGCTCAAATACTGAAAATTCAGAATTTTATGGAGTAAATGCTGGTCTGCTAACTACAAAAGGTGGAACTACTACTGTAAAAGACAGCAAAATATCTACTAGCGCTAAAGGGGCAAACGCAGTCTTTGCAACGGGTGAAAATGCAAAAGTATATGTCCAAGATACAACAATAAACACAACGGGTGAAAGTTCTGCCAGGGGATTGGATGCCACATACGGTGGTTATATAGAAGCCGACAATGTGACTATCAATACAAAAGGTAGATCTTGCGCTACACTGGCCACAGATAGAGGAGAGGGAACTGTAAGAGTTTATAATTCAAATCTAACTACCAACGGAGCAGGTTCACCAGTTATTTATTCGACAGGAGACATCTCCATTGATAAGACAAATGGTCAGGCAAATGGCGCACAGATAGCGGTAATAGAAGGTAAGAATAAGGCGACCATAACTAATTCTGAGGTTAAATGCTCGGCCACTGGGAACCGTGAAACTACTGACATGTGTGGTGTTATGATTTATCAATCTATGTCTGGCGATGCTTCTGAAGGAACAGGTACATTTACGGCCAAGAATTCAGATTTATCTATTAATAAGAGTTCTAATCTTTATAAAAAAGCACCAATGTTCTTTATTACAAATACTGATGCTGTAATTAATCTAACAAACACTAAGCTAAACTTTGGAAGTGGTACACTGATTGATGCTAAAGGAACATCAGAGTGGGGAAATAGTGGAAACAATGCAGGTAATGTAACACTAAACGCTACTAACCAGATACTTAAAGGGAAAATTAAGGCTGATAAGATTTCCACAGTAAGTATTAATTTGAAGAGGTCTACATATACTGGAGCGATAAACTCAAATAATAAGGCTAAGAAAGTAACGCTTACTCTCGATAAGAATTCTAAACTAAAATTAACAGGAGATACATATGTAACATCTTTAAAGAATGCAGATAAGACAAATAGCAATATTGATTTGAATGGACACAAGTTATATGTAAATGGCAAAGCAATTTAATAAAGAATGCGGTCATAATTGACCGCATTCTTTAATAGTTTTCAATTTGATAAATGAGCAAGTCTCTAAATCTGTCGGAGGATTCTTTTTCTATCCACTTAATCGTTTTATCTTTATCTAATTCAAAACCTTTCCCAAAATATTCAACTAACTTTTTATGGCCAAAGCCAAATGGCTTACACGAAACTCTCTTTACGTTTTCGCTTATAGGGAGATTATCCTTAATACTAAAGTTTCCTATAAACATAGAGCGACCGTTGTCAAAAATAGGAGCAGTGCGATATGTTCCGTCTTCTTTCATAATCACACCAAGATTATTAAAGTGCCTATCTTCGTTCAGGATGATACTGTCAATCGAAAAGGTTTTGCGTAAATAATCAGTCACATCTAGTCCTGTAGTATTCTTCATAAAGTTAACCACGTAATCAACTTTTTTAGAGAGAGTTTTATATTTAAAAGTTTCTTCAAACATGGGATTACTAGTAACATTGATATGCAAACGATTGAAAGTATAAAAATCTTCAGAGGGTTTTAAAAACGTTTGGCTTCTGCATGCATTATGCTTATTAACTTGGCCTTTTTCATAAATTACAAAGTCATCCTTGCTAAGAGATGAAAACTGTAGAATGCCAGAGGCTAAATATTCTGCCTCATCTTCCCCACCCATTGAATTTATTTTATACCAATAATTATCTTTATAATATTTGGTTTGAGTTCCATCGCTAGTGCCCATTTCTTCCTGGAGGTATTTTTCAGAAAGATTAATGTTAAACATTAGAACACCTCCTTGTCATTACATCTCGATAGGATAGTTTTTCTCCTTCAAATTGAATCCAAAGAGAGTCGTTATAACTAACACCATGGGTTTTCTTCACTATTTCTAATGGATCATAAGATTTTAAACCAAGATTTTTTAGTATGACATCAATATCGTCTCTATTTCTTTCCCAACATCTAGATTCAAGAACCTCTGACAATTGAACAATGTTCATTCTGTCCGACCAGAAAATCTGTTTTGCAGGATGAAGAACAAATCTAGTGATCTCAGCAGTAGTATTAGTAACACTTACCTTAGCAATTAATTCATTTCTCCAATACAAACTGAACTTCAAACCGTCCCATCTACGAATGGCAGGTATATCGCTCTTAACAGACTCTAAACTTAAACTGAGATTGAGAACATCAGTTATTTTAAGCAATGTATCTAACTGAGGTACAGTTTTACCGCTTTCAATTCTAGCTAGAGTAGACTGAGGAATCTCACATGCATAGGCTAATGCACGCTGTGACATATTCTTTTCTTTTCTAGCAGTTTTTATCTTTTCAATGATTAATTCCATCTGTTTATCCATGGCAAACCTCCATTTCAAAATTCAATTTTATGATAGCATACTTGCTATCATAAAACAATAAAAATACTCATTTTTAATCTACAAATATATTGCGAAATATTGTATAATATCGGTAAGTGTGTAATTGCGCCCTTTTTGCAATTGCACTAGGTAAAAGTGCGATAAAAAAGGCACAAACAGGAGGTTTTATGATTAAATTATCAGATGGTGGAATGTTTCTAGTAGGCGGAAAAGACCTAGTAGAAAACTACGATGGAATGTCAAAGGAAGAGGCTAAAAAGAACACAATGGCTTACAACATTTTGGCGGACCATAACACATCGGACAATATGGAAAAACTACAGATTAAGTTTGATAAGATGACTTCTCATGATATTACTTTTGTGGGAATTATTCAGACTGCCAGAGCATCGGGAATGGATCATTTCCCTATTCCTTACGTGCTTACAAACTGCCACAATTCACTTTGTGCAGTAGGCGGAACTATAAACGAAGATGACCATATGTTTGGACTTAGCGCTGCTAAGAAGTACGGTGGAATCTATGTGCCACCTCACCAGGCAGTTATTCACCAGTTTGCTAGAGAGATGCTAGCTGAAGGTGGAAAGATGATTTTAGGTTCTGACTCACATACACGCTACGGCGCATTAGGTACTATGGCGATGGGTGAAGGTGGACCTGAGCTTGTTAAGCAGCTTTTGGAGCAGACATATGATATCAACATGCCAGAAGTAGTGGGTATTTACATGACAGGTGAGCCTGCTAAGGGCGTGGGTCCTCAGGACGTGGCGCTAGCTATTATCGGCGCTGTTTTCGAGAAGGGCTATGTTAAGAATAAAGTTATGGAATTTATGGGACCTGGAGTTAGTAACCTATCAGCAGACTTTAGAATAGGCGTGGATGTTATGACTACAGAGACCACATGTCTATCTTCTATCTGGAAGACTGACGAAAAGATTCAGGAGTTCTATGAGATTCACGGAAGAAAAGATGCCTACAAAGAACTTAACCCAGGCGATGTAGCATACTACGATGGAATAGTGGAAGTAGATCTATCAAGCATCAAACCTATGATTGCTATGCCATTCCACCCATCAAACACATACACAATTGATGAAGTAAATGAGAATTTAGAAGACATCTTACATGATGTTGAAAAGAAGGCATTAGTATCACTTGATGGTCAGGTGGACTACACACTAATGGACAAAATTAGAAATGGAAAACTATACGTAGAGCAGGGAATTATTGCTGGCTGTGCCGGCGGTGGATTTGAAAATATTTGCGAAGCAGCAGATATCTTAAAAGGCCACAGCATTGGTTCAGATGAATTCACACTTAGCGTTTATCCTGCATCTATGCCAGTATATATGGAACTTATCAAAAACGGAGCAGCAGCAGACCTTATGGAGACTGGTGCGGTTCTTAAGACTGCGTTCTGCGGACCTTGCTTTGGCGCGGGAGATACACCAGCTAACGATGCGTTCAGTATTCGTCACTCGACTCGTAACTTCCCTAACCGCGAGGGCTCAAAACTTCAGAATGGCCAGATAGCTTCAGTAGCTTTGATGGATGCAAGATCAATAGCAGCTACCGCTGCAAATAAAGGCTTCTTAACTCCAGCTACAGACCTAGACGTTGAGTACAAAGGACAGAAGTATCACTTTGATAAGAGCATATATGAAAACAGAGTATTTGATTCAGCACTTAAGCCAGACCCAGATACTGAACTTAAACTTGGACCAAACATTAAGGATTGGCCAGAGATGGTTGACCTTAAGGAGAATATGGTGCTTAAAGTAGTTTCTGAAATTCACGATCCAGTAACTACTACAGATGAATTAATCCCATCAGGAGAGACTTCATCATATAGATCAAACCCACTAGGCTTGGCAGAATTCGCGCTTTCAAGAAAAGACCCTGGATATGTTCAGAGAGCAAAGGACATCCAGGTGGCTGAGAAAGCTGTAGAGAAAAATGAGTGTCCATCAGAGGCATTCCCAGAGTTCAAGCCAATGAGAACTGTAATCAAAGAGCAGATGCCAGACAAAGACTTCGATAGAACTTGCGTTTCTATCGGAAGTACAATCTATGCTGTAAAACCGGGTGATGGTTCAGCCAGAGAGCAAGCTGCATCTTGTCAAAAGGTTCTAGGTGGATGGGCTAACATCGCCAAAGAATACGCAACAAAGAGATATCGCTCAAACCTAATCAACTGGGGAATGTTGCCATTTATCTTTGACGAGGATGATTTGCCATTCAAACTTAATGACTACATCTACATTCCAGGAATTAGAACTGCTATTGAAAATGCAGAAACAGAATTCCAGGCATATGTGGTGGATGTAGAAAACAATGAGATGAAACCATTTACTTTGAAGATGGATCCTCTAACAGATAGAGAAAGAGAAATCATCTTGAAGGGTTGTTTGATTAACTACAACCGCAAATAAAATAGACTTGAAAAACCGGCAGGTTTACATAAAATATACATTTAATGCACGATGTGCTAGAAACGGAGAAATGTATGTCAAAAGATTTCATTACACAGGATGATTGTTACCTTTTTGGAAAGGGAACACATTATGAAATTTATAACAAGTTGGGAGCGCACCTAGTTACAAGGAACGGACGTAAAGGTGTGTACTTTGCAGTGTGGGCACCTCATGCCGTGAACGTATCTATCATTGGTGAGTTCAATGATTGGATTGGATTCGATCACAACATGGAGATGAACAACGAGTCAGGAATATGGGAGTTGTTTGTGCCGGACGTAAAAGAAGGCTGCGCGTATAAGTATGTGATTTCAACAGGTGATGGCAGAACACTTTACAAGAGTGACCCATATGGTTTTTACAGTGAAGTAAGACCTGACACTGCATCACGCGTATTTAACATTGATAAATACAAGTGGAAAGATCACGACTGGATTGCAAAGAAATCTAGAGAGAATCACTACGAGCAACCAATGTCTATATACGAGTGTCACCTAGGCTCTTGGAAGAAAGATTTCCAGGGTCCAGATGATGAAGATGGATTTTACGATTACAAACGCCTCGCCAAAGACTTGGTAGGCTATGTTAAAGAGATGGGCTACACACACGTGGAACTTATGGGTATAGCAGAGCACCCATACGATGGTTCATGGGGTTATCAGGTAACTGGTTACTATGCTCCAACGTCTAGATATGGAAGCCCTGATGAGTTTATGTATTTGGTGGATGCTTTCCACCAGGCAGATATTGCAGTAATCCTTGACTGGGTTCCTGCGCACTTCCCAAGAGATGCGCATGGTCTTGCAATGTTTGACGGAGAGCCACTATACGAATACGCAGACACAAGACTGGGCGAACACCCAGACTGGGGAACAAAAGTATTTGACTATTCAAAGACAGAAGTTAGCAACTTCCTAATTGCGAATGCCTTGTTCTGGATTGAGAAATACCATATTGATGGACTTAGAGTGGATGCGGTGGCATCTATGCTTTATCTAGACTACGGCCGCGATGATGGTCAGTGGGTTCCAAACAAATATGGTGATAATAAAAACTTGGAAGCTATCGAGTTCTTCAAACATCTATCAAGCGTGATGAATTACAGAAACCCTCGTGCTTATGTAATAGCTGAGGAGTCCACAGCTTGGCCAGATGTTACTAAAGATCCAAAAGATGGAGGACTTGGTTTCTCATATAAATGGAATATGGGTTGGATGCACGATTTCCTTGAGTACACAAAACTAGATCCTTTGTTCAAGAAAGGCGCGCACAACAAGATGACATTTGGTTTGACATATTGTTTCAGCGAGAACTTTATCTTGGTTCTATCTCACGACGAGGTAGTTCACCTTAAGTGCTCTATGTACAACAAGATGCCAGGCTACCCAGCAGATAAGTTTAAAAACCTAAAGACTGCATATATGTTTATGTTTGGTCACCCAGGAAGAAAGTTACTCTTCATGGGACAAGAGTTTGCTCAGCTTCAAGAGTGGTCGGAGAAGCGCTCGCTAGATTGGCACTTACTTGAAGAGCCAGAGCATAAAGATATGCAGAAATTCGTCCATAGACTTTTGGAGATGTACAAGAAGTATCCAGCACTTTATACCGAGACAAAGGGATATGGTGCGTTTGAGTGGATTAATGCTGATGATAATGAAAGAAGCATCTATAGTTTTATCAGAAAAACTACTGAAGCAGATAATAAAAATTCAGTGGGATTTGTATTTAACTTCACACCAATGGAGAGAACAGACTATGTGGTAGGAGTTCCAAAAGCAGGAACATATAAGAGAATCCTATCCACAGAGAATGATGACCAAGCAGTTAAATACAAAGCAAAAGAGGGAGAGTGCGACGGCAGACCATACAGACTTGAGATACCACTTAAGCCATTTGAAGCGGTAGCGTTCGAATTCCCTAAAGTAACTAAGAAGAAATAAAAGAGTAGTAATAAATGGAAAGTAGTAAAACCAAAAATATAATAATTGCATCGATTGTATGTATCTTTATTGCCATTGTGGTGGTAGGTGTTTTGACTAGATGTTCAGCGCCTAAAAAGAGCAATGACAAGTCTGTTTCTAGTGTGGTGAAAGACCAGGTTCCAAAGATGTCAGCCACATACGGCAAGATGAAGACTGGAAACATTTATGGTTACACAAACAATCTACAGGAAAACGTAGAGAGAAATACAATCGTTATTATTAAGCCTGATAGAACTACTACATTTAAAGTTAATGAAAACGGAGACACTATCCGTTCAATCAGATATGAAGTAAAGAGTACTGATGACGATAGACTTGTAGACCATGGAAAAATCGAGGAGATGAGAGGCTCCGGCAAAAACGCTTCATTTAACTTTAAGGCTAATGCCATTATGCAGGCGGGAGTAGAGTACAGACTTAAATTTGTCGTGTCTACTGATAAGCACGATGTCATCAACTACTACGCAAGAGCAATCATTGCTAAAAACGAATTTGTAGACAAGCAGGTGGCGTTTGCAAAGAGATTCAGCGACAGAACTTTTGAAGAGACTGAGAGATCAGATTTAATAAACTATCTTGAGACTGACCCCACAGTTCAGAGCAATGACAACTTGGGCAAAGTAACAATCAACTCAAGTTATACAATGCTTCTTTGGAGCACTTTGGCGGCGGAAAAAATATCGAAGACTAACGTCACCATCAAAGAATGCACAATGAAAGACACTGGCCCAGCCACTACTTATACTTTGACTTACCAGGTTAAAGCAAAGAATGCTGAGAAAGTAACTGAAAAATACAATGTGTGGGAAACTATCACAGTGTTTAGTTATTCTGGCAAGCAGTACGTGACTGGCTATGATAGAGAAGTTAACCAGATTTGGGAAGCAAACAAAAACAATCTAGGCGCAAGCTTTATCGATTTAGGAATTCAAAACTATGATTTGATAGAACACGTTGAGAGCGCAAACAAAAAGTATATTGCATTTGCAATAAATGGTGATGTGTATGCGCAAAACGTTGAGAATAGAAAGTTCTACCAGATTTACAAGATGGGCGCAAGATCTAGTGAAGAGCTAGAGATGACAAAGACCAAGGTAGTAGACATCGATAACAAGGGTAATGTTGACTACATGATTTATGGTTATAGCCCAGCGCAAAATCATATAGGAAGAAACGGCATATCTATTATGTCTTACAATTTAAAATCAAACACTTCTAAGGAGCAGGTTTTCATTCCGGTAAAGAGTACAGCTGAACTTTTGGACAACCAGCTAAAAACTCTTTGTCACGTGGGAGATAGAACTCTATACATCATGCTTGACGACACAATCTATTATGCAAACCTTAAAACTCAGGAGTGGGGCAAAGTAGTTGAGCACTTAGAAGCAGGAAGTTATGCAGTAAGTGATGATGGCAAGTACTTAGCCTTCAACAAATATGCAGGAAGAGATAACAGCGAGAGCATTACAATACTCAACCTAAACAACGGCGAGAAGAGAAGTCTTGATTCAGAAAACGGAGACAAAATCTGCGTGCTTGGTTTCTCTGGCCAGAGTATGATTTATGGACTAGCTAAGGATAAGGATATTAAGAAAAATAAATTCTTCTCAATGTATGCTTTAAAGATAGTGGACTATGGCCTAAGAGAGCAGAAGTCATACTCTAAGAAGAATGTATTTATAAAGAACATCGATATTAAAGATGGAATTATCAATATCAAACGTTGGAAGAATGGAAAGAATATTGATGATGACCAGCTTCTTGATAATACTGAAGAGGCAATGGCAGTTTGCACATTCAGTTACTACACAGACGATATCAAGATGCGCGAGGAAGTATTGTCATTCACTAACAAACTTCCAGTAGATAAAACTACAAAGATTCTTTCACTTGGCGACGTGAAGTTTTCTGATGCATCAGAGATAGAAGCTAACCTTGAAAAGAGAAAGGGAGATGTCTTCTATGTGTATGGCTTTGGTAAACTTCAGAGTGTGGAGGCAGACAAGAAAGATGCCATCGACCTAGCCAAAAGAGTATACGGTCTAGTCCTAGATAAATATGGAAAGAAGATTTGGACTAAAGAAGAGCACTACAAAGACTAATTAAACAAAGATATCAAGGCAGTAATTAGCCTAAAATATAGAATAAAATAGGAGAACAGAAATGCGTTTTATTCACACAGGAGATATTCATCTCGGTGCTACGCCTGAAAAGGGACATCCCTGGGCGGAGACACGAGGAGATGAAATCTGGAATACTTTTGAAAGATTAATACTAGAGATTAAGAGCAAGCCAGTAGACTTGTTAATAATCGCGGGAGATTTGTTTCACAGACAGCCTTTGCTTCGTGAGTTGAAGGAAGTAGATTACTTGTTTTCTACTATTCCTACCACTAAGGTTGTTCTTTGTGCAGGAAATCACGACGCAATAAAGAAAGGATCTTTCTACGAAACATTTGAGTGGAGTGATAATGTTATATTTCTAAGCAGCAAAAATGTGGAAGAGTATGATATACCAGAGCTTAATACTTGCATCTATGGACTAAGCTACTACACTACAGAAAATACAGATGCTATGTATGACCACGTTATAGTAAATGATCCTGATAAGATTAATATTCTAGTGGCACACGGCGGAGATGAGAAACACATCCCAATCAATAAAAAGCGTGTTGCTATGTCAGGCTTTGACTATGTGGCTATGGGTCACATTCACAAACCAGCCATCAATGAGTCAAACAAAATGGCATACTGTGGATCTTTAGAGCCAATCGATAAAAATGATATTGGTGACAGAGGATATATTTACGGCGAGGTAGACAAAGACGGTTTAGAGTTACAGTTTATTCCTTTCGCGAAGAGAATTTATATGGATATGGAATTCCCTGTTACACCAAACCTAACAAATATGGAAATCAAAAACCGCTTGCAGGATGCATATCAAGAGCACGGTGATGATAATATGTACCGCATTATATTCCAGGGTTACAGAGACCCTGAATTTGAACTTGATTTTAACGAAATCGAGAATACAGGAAATGTTGTGGATATTGTGGACAACACTGTTCCTGATTATGACTTTGGAGAATTGTACGAGGATAATAAAGACAATATTCTCGGAATGTTCATCGGTCGATATATCGACAAAAACGAGTTGACGCCTGTGGAGGAAAAATCATTGTACTACGGCACAAAGGCGCTTCTGGATGCGATGGAGGACAGACTATGATTATCAAAGAATTAGAATTAATAAACTTCGGTAAATTTAATAACAAGACTGTCCGCTTCGACAAAGGAATGAACATTATCTACGGAGAGAACGAAGCCGGCAAAACCACACTACACACATTTATCCGCGGAATGCTTTTTGGTATCGAGAAACAGCGCGGCAAAGCTTCAGCCAATGACATTTACTCAAAGTACGAGCCATGGGATGATCCTACAAACTACCAAGGCAAAATGAGAATTGAGCAAAATGGCAAAAACTATCGAATCGAGAGATTCTTCAATAAGAATAATAAGCGCTTTGCAGTGATAGATGAAGATGAGGGCAGAGAGTTATCAGGGGAAGAAATAGATAAACTTCTTTCTGGCATCAACGAGGCTTGCTATTACAACACAATCAGTATTAGCCAGCTAGGTAGTGCAACTAGCAAGGAACTAGAATACATTCTAAAGAGTTACGCTGCTAACCTTGGCGCAACTAAGTCTATGGAAATTGATATAAAGGAAGCTTTTGCAGACCTAGATAAGCAGAGAAAGAAAATTATTGCTGACAACAAAGTAGGGCAAGAGCAAGAAGTTGAAAGATCTTTGAAGAATGCTACAGAAAAGTTAGAAATTTCTGAAGATGAGCAAAACAACATAGCAGCAGGTCTAGAACAGAAGCAAACTGCACTAGCAGGTGTGGAAGAAAAGCACAAAGAAGTGGCTGCAAAAGACGAAAAGAGACTAGAGCGCATTGCAAAACAAAACGAGAGAAAAGACAAACTATATCAGGACGCTTTAGTATATACTGCTGATGTGGAAAAATACTCTACATCACTTGAAAAAGTAAAAGAACACAAGGCAGAGATAGAAGAAAAACTACAGAATTTCAAAGTATCTAGCAGAGAAGTGCTTGATGGACTAGTAGAAAAAGCTACTAGAAAGAGTAACTTTCCATTCCTATTTATGATTTTATTCCTTGCAAGTTTAGGAGCAGGCGTAGGATTGATAGTAGGAAATCTTGACTGGAACTTGATTAGAGCGCATTGGCAATTGCCAGCAGCATGCTTTGGCGCAGCCATAGCTTTCTTAATCGCAGCTATTATCAAATACTTCTACAACAAGAAGAAAAAAGCCAAAAACCTTGAGAAACTGAAAGAAGTAAGGCAAGTGATCGAAGAGCAGGAGACTGCTAAGCACGAAGAGATTTATATAGAAAGACAGCTTGCAAACAAGAAAGAAGCTCTAGAAAAGACTCAGATTATGCTAAAGGCTGAGAATGACAACGAAGAAGGCATGGAAGATTTCTCAGATGAACTAAAAGAAGTGCGCGACAAAGCAATGGAACTAAAAGAACAAATCAACAGAGCGCAGTGGCAGTTAGAACAGAGCCAAGAACGAGACATAGCTACTCAGAATCAGATTGCAGAGCTAAAAGAAATCCAGTCAAATATTATGGATGCAAAACGCGAAGTGGAAGCAATCGAGCGTGCTAAAGAGGAAATAGAAGAGATTGCTGACGAGATCAGAAACAGCTTCGGCAAGCGTTTGAATGAACGCGCATCATTCTACATGGGCAAGATTACAAACGGCAAGTATGATAATCTAAACATCGACGAGAAGCTAAATATCACTGTAAACGGCAAGCATTCACTTGTAGCTGCTAATAGACTAAGTAAAGGTACTATCGAGCAGATATACATGAGTTTAAGACTTGGAGCAGCAGATATAATCTTTGAAGATAACGAAATGCCTATATTACTAGATGATGCATTTGCGATGTATGATAATAAGAGAATGGGTAATACAATGAGGTTTATGTCATCAGAGATGAATCAGGTTATAATGTTCTCATGTCATACACGTGAGAAGGTAATGGCGGATAAACTTGGTTTAGGATATAAGTTGATTACACTATAGAACACACGCAAACGCGATACATACAAAAATAAGAACAGCCCCTTGCAAGAGTAAACTCTTGACGGGGCTGTTCCTATTTTTGCATGCTTCTGTTTACAAACACTATTTCTTAGCGTTGTACTCTTCCACACGCATATTTATTCTCTCAACTGGATTCAATAGATCGCTAATAGAAGAATCGTGATTCAATCTATCAATGAAGGTAGCAGTAAATTTGGCTACGTCTACATCAATATACCATTCGCGCTCTAAGAGCTCTGGTGTTTGATATATACAGTTTGTAGTCATTACACGGTAGATTGTACCTTCTTCAAATGCTTTATCAAATGTTTCTAGACCGTTTGTGAAGATACCAAAGGTAGCTGCCACGAACACTCTCTTAGCTTTACGCTTTTTGAGCTGTCTAGCTACATCCAACATACTCTCACCTGATGAAATCATATCATCAACGATGAGCACATCTTTTCCCTCTACGGACTCGCCCAAATACTCATGGGCTACGATAGGATTTCTTCCATCGATTACTTGTGTGTAATCACGACGTTTGTAGAACATTCCCATATTGATACCTAAAACGTTGGCGTAATAAACCACTCTGCCCATAGCTCCCTCGTCAGGAGAGATAACCATTAGATGATCAGCATCAATTGTAATATCATCTACGTTGCGTAGTAGATATTTGATGAACTGATATGTAGGCATGATAGACTCGAAACCTGATAGTGGAATAGCGTTGTTTACTCTAGGATCGTGAGCGTCAAAAGTCAAAATATTATCAACTCCCATAGCTACGAGTTCCTGAAGCATAACCGCACAGTCCATAGATTCACGAGCCAAACGTCTATGCTGTCTGCTTTCATATAAGAAAGGCATGATGACAGTAATTCTGTTTGGTTTACCTGCACATGCTGCAATCACTCTTTTAATATCATTAAAGTGATCGTCAGGTGATTTGTGGTTAGTGTGACCGCAAACTGTGTATTCAACACTATAGTTTGTTACATCGTCAATGATGTAAAGGTCAGTACCACGAACAGTGTCCTCTAGGGTACACTTTGATTCGCCCGTTCCAAATCTTGGGTTACTGTAATCCAAAAGATATGAATCTTTTTTGTAGCCCTTGAAAGTGATTGGTGAATCATTCGTCTCAATACGAGTTTTTCTCCAATCGGCAATGTAGGCGTCTACCGTCTCGCCCAATGCCTTACTGCCAGACAAGGCTACAATAGCCAGAGGTCCGACAGGAATTGATTCTACGTGCTTTCTGTTAGCCATAAAATATCCTCCAATTAAGTGAATTTCTTTTTTCGTTTTCCGCGTGAGGAGTCCAAGTCCCGAAAGGACTAGTCCTCCCCACCAGAAAACTTTTGAAGTTTTCTTATATCATCACCAAAAATCTTGAAAGTAGAGTAGTATCCCATAGCGCGGGAGAAAACTCTGTCATCATATCTATCCTGCATCTCTTCTAAAGTGAGATTAGTTGATATGATAGTAGACTTTTGGTGTATAAGACGTTCGTTTAAGATTTCGAACAGATAAGTCTCTGAAAGTGCAGTAGTAATTTCTGTTCCCAAATCATCAATAATAAGTAGATCGCAATTTACAATGTCATCAAGATCTACATTTTTGTACACAGAGCTTGAGTCTTTGTTGAACACATTGTCAGCTGTTAAATCAAATAATTGGGAAGCTGAAAGATATAGAACTGAGTGGAATGAATCCATCAATTCCTTGGCAACACAGTTTATTAGGAAAGTCTTTCCTGTTCCTGCTTTGCCATAAAATAACAAATTGTCAAACTCTGTGTCAAAATGATTTATAAAATATTGGCAATGCTCAACCACCTCTTTTATGTTAGTGCGAGCATCAACGCCAAGATTTTCATCTACGAGCGACTGCGAGAATAAGTCATAGTTGAATGTAGAAAAATTTTCGCGCTCCAAAATTTGTTTCAATTCTGAGCGAGAGTAGAGAAGCTTAACAATCTCCCTATCCCTACATTCACAAGATTTTCCATTCACAAATCCCGTATCGTGGCATTTCTCACAAGTATAGATTTCATCCAGATAGTCCGCAGCAAAGCCGCCTGACAAAAGTAAGGCTTTTTTCTTTTCAGCCAAACCCTGGATTTCCTTCTTGATAGATTCTACATCTACAGAATTGCCAGATAATGAACTTCTCATGGCATTGCTAGCAAGTGTAGCAATGTCAGAGTTGATTTTTGCAATCTCTGGGATCGCTTCCTCAACTTCCGCGAGTCGCTCGTTCATAACTATTTGATTGTCTAAACGTCGGTCAATATAGATTTGCTCTATAGTATCCAACTGTGAATTACTTAATGCCATTTTATTATTGAACGATGATGAATAATTCAAACATCGTAACTACCCTTGTAAATTAATCTTTCTTCTTGTTAGACTGAGCCAGCTTCTTCTCCAAATCCTTAAAGTCGTAAGTGTGGCTTTCAATCTTTTTCCTCGAAGCCTTCTTCGAAGTCTTTTTGAACTTCGAAGACTGCTTCTTAGAATGTTCGTCATCCAACTTTTCAATGGCTTCCATAGACAAAGCCCCCTTGTTGTACCAGTTAGTCAAAATGCTATCTGCGTACTCGAAACTACCTTTGTGTGTATGAGCCATAGTTCGATGACAAGCCTCGATTATGATCTCATCAGAAAATTTGAATTCATTATGCCATTTGGAAATGAAATCGATTTCCCTCTTAACAGGTGCTGGAGATTCCTCGCCAAAGACTTTATAAATAGCCTTCGAGATTTTGTCTCTAAACATTTCATCCTGTTTTGCATCCTCAAGAGTAGTGATACCAGCCTTAGCGTAGGCAACAGCTTTCTTCTCTATCTGCGACAAAGAAGTTTCACCCGACTCTAGTAGGTGCTCGATGAGATCAGAATCAAGTCTTAAATCCTCTACCATATAAATGATAGAGTTTGTGGCAGCCGGGCTTAAGGTGATGCTTAAGTATTGCTCCGCTAAGAAACAAAGCTCCTTAATCCTGCTATCTTCTGCTAACTTCGAAATCTCCGAAGCTGAACGCTTTTTCTTCGCTGGAATAATATATTCCTTTGAAGTGCTAGCAGGCACGCTCACGCTTTCGCCCGAGGCTTTTGCCAACAAACTTACATCCACGCTTTCATCCTGATGCAAAATGCGACTAGATGCAGCTTTTGTTTGGATGTAATTATTTAAAAGCACACCTTCTATCTTGCCTTCATCATTAAACGATAGAGAAAGAACTTCCTCATCATTCCAATATGTTAAAGCTCGATAGACGTCGGATTCTAAGATTCCAAAATGGTCAGCGATTTTCTCAGTGGAAAATTCTTCTGGCGCATCCATTACCTTGGAAACCATA
Organism: Eubacterium sp.; assembly: GCA_017965495.1. Lineage (GTDB taxonomy): Bacteria > Bacillota > Clostridia > Lachnospirales > Lachnospiraceae > Eubacterium_G. Next base: position 33,250 of record JAGCPW010000084.1, read on the forward strand.
CGTAAAAGGTAAAGGTAAATTTTTACAAATTCACCATTTGCTTTATTCATATATTCATCTATGAAAACATTAGACACGGAAGTAAAACTAGACACACTGCTTCCGTCTAATAGTAGCTTACACATAGTTACTCCAATCTATTTCCAAGACTGTTTTGATCCGTCACACAAAAGAGTTTGAATCGATTTTTTCTCTAAAAAACAATTTAAAAACAGTCTTTAATTACTCTTTTTTCCTCATCACTGACAATAATATATCACAATTTTTTTATTTTGCAACATCACAAATTGGCTGAGAGGCCCATTTTTACTGGGTTTCAGCGATGTTAATAATGTCAGTAATGTCAATAAGTAAATTCCATAATTTTACAAATCTGGGGAAATTGTAGATAGAATGGGAAGAGTAGAAGGTTGCTCTTTTTGATGTTATGTAAATTAAAAAACCACAAAATTTTGAAGAAAGTTATCAACAAAATTTTGTGGATGTTAATAAGTTATTTACCTAGTAGGTGATCGCCGATTTTTACTACATCTCCGGCACCCATAGTTATTAACAAATCGTTTGGTTTAGAATTTTCTAGTAAAAAGTTTTCGATTTCGTCAAAAGTTGGGAAATAGTAAACTTCAGCGCCCAATTTTTCAAGTTCGTTTTTCAAATCTTCCGAGGAAATGTTGTAAGTGTTTTTCTCCCTCGCTGCATATATGTCAGCCAGCACCACAGCGTCCGCTTCGGACAGTTCTTTGGCGAAGTCTGTTAGCAACGCCTTGGTTCTTGAGTAGGTGTGAGGCTGGAAGATAACCCACATCTTATTATAGTCAAATGTTTTAAGAGTGGAGATAGTAGCTCGTATCTCGTCTGGGTGATGAGCATAGTCATCAATGATTCTTGCCTCGCCCAACATACCCTTGTATTGGAAGCGGCGCTCAGTACCACAGTATTCCTTAAGGCCTTGTAAGATAAAACCTTTCTGGATTCTCATAAAGTTAGCAGCTGCGATAGCGGCTAGAGAATTTTGAACGTTGTGGCGGCCAGTTCCATTCAAAGTGATAGGACCTTTGTTCTCGCCCTTGTAAAGTAAATCGTAACCTGCAGTCACGTCGTTGTTAAATCTAACATTAGTGGCTGAGTAGTCACTCTTCTCTGGGTCTTCGCCAAAAGTGATAACGCTACACTCTAGGCCATCTGTAATCTCTTCCAAGTTTTCAATGTCGCTACTGATGATTAGCGCACCGTGTTTTGGAATGAGCTCAGCGTACTTTCTAAAACTAGCTCTAATGTCATTTATATCTTTGAAGAAGTCCAAATGATCTTCGGCAATATTCAAAATGATTCCGATAGTTGGACTAAACTCTAAGAAACTATTTGTATATTCGCATGCTTCAGTAATCATAATGTCTGAATGGCCCACGCGAATATTACCCTGGATGGCTGGCATGATACCGCCCACCAAAATAGTAGGATCAGTTTGTGCAGTAAGCATAATCTGTGAAAGCATGGAAGTGGTAGTAGTCTTACCGTGAGTTCCTGCCACACCGATAGCCACATCATAGTTCTTCATCATGGCTCCTAAAAAACTTGCTCTACTCATAATAGGAATGCCAAGCTGTTTAGCTGTCATAAGTTCTGGGTTATCATCCTTTACAGCTGCAGTGTAAACAAGCAAGTCCACATCGTCTGCAATGTTCTCACCGCGCTGTCCGTAGTAGACAGTAGCACCCATCTTTTCTAGATGCTGGGAGATGTCAGACTTCATACTGTCAGACCCAGTTACCTCAAAACCGCGCTCCATCATAATCTCTGCAAGAGCGCTCATACTGATTCCACCGATTCCAGTAAAATGAATCTTCTTTTTTTCATTAAAATCTAATTTCATCATGCAAATATTATAACACTATATTTAGAAAAATTTAACACCTAAAACCATATATATAGAAAAAGAAAATAGTTCTAAAAATTTCAGCACCAAAAAATCCAATTTTTATAAAAATATCTACTAAAAATAATTTACAACCACATAAAATCAGTGATATAATTTTTTATATATATCGAGTGTGACGGATAAAAAATATTACCAAGAGGTGAACTAAATGGTAAAAAAAGAAATGATTGCCATGCTATTGGCAGGCGGACAAGGTAGCAGACTTGGAGTTTTGACAGCCAAAGTAGCGAAACCAGCAGTTGCTTTTGGAGGAAAGTATAAGATTATTGATTTCCCTCTCAGCAACTGTATTAATTCTGGAATCGATACTGTGGGTGTTTTGACTCAGTACCAACCACTAAGATTAAATTCGCATATCGGAATTGGAATCCCTTGGGACCTCGATAGAAATATCGGCGGTGTTACAGTGCTTCCACCATATGAAAAGAGTGAACATACAGAGTGGTACACAGGTACAGCGAATGCTATTTTCCAAAACATTGAGTATATGGAAAGCTATAATCCTGACTATGTTTTGATTTTGTCGGGAGATCATATTTATAAAATGGATTACGAAGCTATGCTTGATTTCCATAAGGAAAAAGGCGCGGATGTAACTATTGCAGCTATGCCAGTTCCTTGGGAAGAGGCTAGCAGATTTGGCGTGGTAGTGGCTGATGATGAGCATAAAGTATCAGAGTTCCAAGAAAAGCCGGCTGAGCCAAAGAGCAACCTAGCATCTATGGGAATTTATATTTTCTCATGGCCAGTTTTAAGAGAAGCACTAATCAAACTTAAAGATCAGCCAAACTGTGACTTTGGTATGCACGTTATTCCATATGTACACGAGCAAAATGGAAACGCATATGTTTATGAGTACACAGGATATTGGAAGGATGTTGGAACACTAAGTTCATACTGGGAAGCAAACATGGAGCTTATAGATATAGTTCCAGACTTTAACCTATATGAGGAGTTCTGGAGAATCTATACTAGAAACGATTCGCTTCCACCACAGTATATTTCAGACGATGCCAAGATTGAGAGAAGTATCGTTTCTGAAGGTTGTGATGTGAGAGGAACTATTGCCAACTCTGTAGTCAGCTCAAATGTAAAAGTGGGAGAGGGCGCAGAGATTAATGATTCTATTATCATGACTGGTTGTAGAATAGGAAAAGGAGCAAAGATTGATAAAGCAATAATAGCTGAGGATACAGTAATCGGCGACAATGTAGTAATTGGCGAAGGTGACTATGCGGACTCAGAATTAAATAAGAAAATATATAACTGTGATTTAACTGTTATAGGAGAGGACTCTGTGATACCTGACGGAGTGACTATCGGCAAGAACGTAGCTATCTCAGGTGTTACTGAAAAGAGCGACTATCCAAAAGGCAAACTAAAATCAGGAAGTTATATTGTAAAGGCAGGTGAGCTAGAATGAGAGTATTAGGAATTGTTTTAGCCGGCGGAAATAATAAAAAGATGGATCAGCTTTCAC
>JAGCPW010000085.1 GCA_017965495.1 Eubacterium sp.
AATAATTACCAAATCTTTCTTGGTGTCTGACTTCATAAATTCTTTTATGATTGTCTCAAAATTGTTTTCCGGTACAAAGCGTCCAACCATCAAATAGTACTGACTAGGTCTCACTTGATGCTTGCTATACCATTCCACTACCTTTGGATCATCGTCTGATAAAGTAGATGGGCTAGTCTCTGCACCGTATGGAATGAATGTAGTCTTTGGTTTATATTTCTTGTATTCTCTTTGAATGTACTTTTCTATTCCCTCGTTATCGCAAATGAGAAGGTCGGCATTTTTGACCATCTTCTTTTCTGAGTGTTTCCAGTATCTTCTAATCCATTTGCTCCACTTGCTTCTCTTCCACTCGTGACCATCTGGATTAACATACAGTTCCCCACCAAGTTTATGGATTTTTCTTTTATACTTTCTGATGTATGGTCCAATCCTGCACGCTAGTACATAAATGATTGGCTCCTCAATATTATTTTCTTTGATGTATTTCAAGCTATACTTGATAGAATCCACATCATAAAAAATAGCCTTTGCGGCACTTGATATTCTTTGTTTTATCGTAAAACAATGAGCGCCATTAAATTCATATGTAGTATTATCAGGGTCGTACGATTTCTCGTCCCTAATATTTGACACATGATACATAATGTCATCGCTCTTTTTATATTCAGTTAACTTCTCCACAAAGGTTTCAAACCCGCCATACTGGTTAGGTATACCTTTACTTCCCACAATAAATACATGTTTCATTTTTCTGCTCTTCCCACTTTGAATTAATGTATCTCTTCACACAATTTTATTTAATGACTTCCGTCTTAAATATTCTTAACGACTTCCCTGTCTCTTAAATACCGCTACAAATGTCTTTAGCATAATCTTGATATCCAAACCAATAGTCCAGTTTTGGATATACTCGTTATCTAGTTTTACTATCTCGTCAAAATCAGTAATGTCTGATCTTCCACTTACCTGCCAAAGACCTGTAAGCCCAGGCTTAACCGCTAGACGAGACTTATGTCTCAACTCGTACTTTTCGTACTCGTCCATAGTAGGTGGTCTTGTTCCAACCACACTCATATCACCCTTTAGAATACTCCAAGCATTTGGGAATTCATCCAAGGACCATTCTCTAATTCTGTATCCCAGTCCTTTTCTCTTTCCGTCTTTTCCGCTGCCTAGTACTCTAGGGTCACCATCTATTTTGAACATGAGACCTTCCATCTCATTTTGTTCCATAAGTTCTTTCTTGCGCTCTTCTGCATCCTCGTACATACTTCTAAACTTGTACATATAGAATTTTCTACCATTCCTACCCGCACGCTCTTGCTTAAAGAAGATTGGTCCCTTAGGATCTGCCTTCTTAATAAGCGGTGCTAGGAATATAAACAAAATAGCTGTGGCTATACAGCCTATAAGTCCAAAGAATATATCAGCTAGTCTCTTTACAAATATCGCAAGTGGAGATGCTGTGTTAATACTTGTTGAAATAACTCTCGCACTGTTAAGGTGAGTAAACATGGTATGTGGCATATCTTTTGCAAACAAGTTCATTACTACATAAACTGTAACTCCCATGTTTAGGAAATTGTCCGCCAACATTCTCATCTCATCTATATGCTTTGTTCCAAGACAAATGACCACGCCGTCCACTACTTCTGTCACGCAGTAGTCATACATATCTCTGCCTATAGCTACTATAGGAACTCCCTTATACTCGTTCTCTCTATATAGTGCTGAGTTGATATCCGGTTCTTTAGTGAGGCAAATTCCTTTGACGGAGAAGCTTACATCAGTTCCGTCCTGCAATTTGGACATTGCCTCATTTATGTGTCTTTGGTCAGTAACCAGCACGAACTGTCTCATGTTTACACCACGCTTGGTGGATTTTAGTATTATCTTCTTCCAGATAATGTGTGCAAAGTAGCTTAGCACCAAGAAGATAACTGGGTATACTGCCAATACAAATCTAGATTTTGTGCCGATATTGTGCATCAAGAATAATAATATTACTGAAAGCGCTGCTAGTTTAAGTGTGTGTAGTGCCACTTTTTTAAACTCTGTAAAATAGCCTCGATACAAAATATCAGAATATGTACTCGAGAATAGTACAATCAACAAATGAAGAATAGTCACTATGATAGCAATAGAACGATATTCCGAATGTATAAACATTCTGAAGTTTCCCGTTCTAATTACATACGCCAAAAATATTGATGCAATTAGCAAAAGTGCATCAATAATTATAAAATCTAAGTGCTTCATCCAGCTGTATTTTGACTTTATATGCATAGTGGTCTCCTTTGTCACATAGTTCATATATATTTTACCATAAAATGGGCCTAAATTAAATGAAAAGCGACGGCATTTTTACCGTCGCTTTTCTAATATTTATCGTATTCTCAGCCGTTTTTGGCTTATGATTTTTAGTATTTTTATTCTGCGCTTTCCACTTCCAAATCTACTTCTGTTTCTTCAGGCACTTCTGTGGCCAATCCAGTGTCTTCTTCCACCTCTTTTAGATTGAAAATATGCTCCTGGAAATTGATATCTGACCAACATTTTTCGCAGTCCACAGATGCATCGTCAATAAAGTCTTTGTAATACTTGCCAGCAGATCCTTTTTCTTCTGCCTCCATGATGTCTTCCATTTTCTGCGCTATAGCATCTTTTGTGAAAACTTCTTTTAGTCTCTTTTTGGAAATTCCTATTTTATTCTTTAGTTTATCGCTAGTTTCTGAGAAGTAGTTTTTCACTTTCTTGTCTACTTCCTCTTTTTCTTCCTTCTCTAGTTTTACGTTGTATTCATCTTTTTTGGCGTAGAAGCATTCTCTTCTGCAAATATCATCAAGAGCCTGTCCCTTAACCATTCCCTGCCAAGTAGTTCCTTCCACTTTGGCATTCCAGTCTATTTCTTTGCCTTCCGAGATAAAGTACACCTCGTATGTAGCCTGCGAACTGTAAGCATAGTATTTGGCTTCGTCCAAAAATACTTCGTTCCCATCCACTGTGATGGCTAGTCTTTTATCGTCTGTAAGTGTAGCATCATCCTTGCTGCCGCAACCACAGCCCACTAGCCCTAGACTTAAGCTTATGCAAATTGTAAGTACTAATAGTTTCTTCATAGTTTATCCTTAAATCCAATATGGATTATTGTAAGTTCATTTCATTAAAATCTCGTTAGAGATCAACCCTTTAATGTGGACAAATCTTCCACCACATCTCTTACTATCTCAATCAAGTCTTTTGACTTATCTTCTGGATAGTACTCGAAGCAGTTGTCGTCCGGCACAAATTTTAACTTGCCCCTATATTCTCTCACAAGTATAGGTATTCTTTCAACATCTATTTTTGCCTCAGGCCACATATACATTGTAATCTTATTCTTGTTGCCCTTTATCTCTGTAATGAAGTTTGTATGCGCTGCATGTTTAATTAGGACAATCTTCATCAAGTTATCCACTTGAGTTGGGATTTCGCCAAATCTATCCACAAGTTCGTTTTGCATATCCTCGTACTCTTCCTGAGTTTCGATGCTTGCAATTCTCTTATAGATATCCATCTTCAAAGATTCGTTTGTAATATATGTTGGTGGCACAAATGCATCCACGTTAATATCTATCTTGGTCTCAAAGTCTTCTTTTGGCTTGTTGCCCTTCTTAATAGAGATTGCTTCCTCTAGTAGTTTGCAGTAAAGGTCGTAACCTACCTCTCCCATATGTCCACTTTGAGATGCGCCAAGAATATTTCCAGCACCTCTAATCTCTAGGTCTCGCATAGCAATCTTTACACCAGAGCCTAAGTCTGTAAAACTTCTAATGGCACTGAGTCTTTTCTCCGCCACTTCGCTTAAAACTTTCTCACGGCTATACATCATAAATGCATACGCATTTCTATTAGATCTTCCAACTCTACCTCTTAGCTGATAAAGCTGCGAAAGTCCCATCTTTTCTGCGTTGTGGATGATTATAGTATTGGCATTTGGGATATCAAGTCCCGTCTCGATGATAGTGGTTGAAACCAAAACATCAATGTCGCCATTTACAAAATCATACATTATATCTTCAAGTTGTCGTTCGCTCATCTGCCCGTGAGCATATGCAACTCTAGCGTGTGGAACAGCCTTCTTTATCCTTGCAGCCATATTGGCAATAGTCTCTATCCTGTTATACACATAGAACACTTGACCTTTTCTGTAAAGCTCGCGGTTAATAGCATCCCTTACTGTCTCGTCATTGTATTCCATCACAAATGTCTGGATAGGCATTCTATCTTGCGGAGCCTCGGTCATGATACACATATCCCTAACCCCAATCAAACTCATATGAAGCGTTCTTGGAATAGGTGTAGCAGTAAGCGTAATTACATCCACGCTATTTTTAAGTTCTTTGATTCGCTCTTTATGCTTTACTCCAAATCGCTGTTCTTCGTCTATTATCAAAAGTCCAAGGTCGTTAAACTTAACATCCTTTGAGAGCAGTCTATGTGTTCCAATCACAATCTCCACTGTTCCGCTCTTTAAATCTTTTATAGTCTGATTGATATTAGCCTTTGTTCTAAAGCGAGATAACATCTCTACTCTTACTGGAAAATCCTTAAATCTTTGAACAAAAGTCTTATAATGCTGCTGCGCCAAAACAGTAGTAGGCACCAAGTATGCTACTTGCTTCCCATCTTGCACAGCCTTAAAAGCAGCACGTAGCGCCACTTCAGTTTTTCCAAATCCCACATCACCACAAATCAAGCGGTCCATGATTTTGGTGCTTTGCATATCTTTTTTAACTTCTTTGATGGCCTCTAGCTGGTCATCAGTCTCTTCATGAGTAAAGAGTTCTTCAAACTCTCTTTGCCACTCGTTATCTGCCGAGAATCTAAAGCCAGTTCCTTTGTCCCTTGTAGCATAAAGCTCTACTAACTCTTCTGCTATCTCATCTACGGCTCTCTTAACTTTTCCTTTAGTTCTAGACCACTCCTGGCCACCAAGTCTATTTAGTTTTGGAGGCTTCGCCTCTGCGTCAGCATATTTTTGAATGACATCTAACTGAGTAGCTGGCACATACAAGAAACTATTGTTTGCATACTCAATCTTGATGTAGTCTTTCTTAATGTCTTCCACTTCCACTTCTTCTATTCCGCGGTAAATTCCAAGACCGTGGTTTTCATGAACCACATAATCTCCCACATTTAAATCCGCAAAACCAGAAATCACACTTCCCTTGTAAGTACTCTTCTTTCTTGCGCGACGTCTTCTCTCACCAAAAATATCTGAGTCTGTAATTACGCTATATTTAAGAAGCGGATAAACAAATCCAGCTTTTAGTCTATCT
>JAGCPW010000086.1 GCA_017965495.1 Eubacterium sp.
ACGAGAAGATTCGTAAGCTCTCAATGGAGGCTGGTGCCAATGTTAAGAGAGAAGGTCTTGATAACAACTTGCTAGAACTTATTGCAGCAGATGAGTCATTTGGCTTAAGCCTAGAAGATCTTGAAAAGACTATGGACCCTTCAAAGTATGTGGGACGTGCTCCAGAGCAAGTGGAAGAGTTCCTTCGTGATGTGATTAATCCAATACTTGAGGCAAACAAAGACGAACTGGGATTAAGCGCAGAAATTAACGTTTAATAGGTGCAAAGAGCAGAAAGTAAATTGTGAAAATTCTGTTACCACTTTGTGATACCAATGGCAATAAAATGCTTTAATAAAAGGATATAATATGATAAAATCGGTTATGTGTGAAATCGGCACATGACCGATTTTAATTTTAAGACAGAGGTGAAAATTATGTTTAAAAAATTATTAGCAATCATGCTTACAGTAGCAGTTGCATTCGGTTTAGTAGGATGTGGCTCTTCAGATGGCGAAATCAAATTAGCTAAATACAAAGGTGTTGTAGTCTATAAAGACGACGTCAAAGTAACAGACGCGGACGTTCAGTCAGCTATCGATAATGCTTTGAGCCAGAGCGCTAAAGAAAAGAAAGTTAAAAAAGGTAAAGTAGGCGCGTCTGACAAAGTTAATGTAGATTACAAAGGCCAGATTGAATATAAAGGAAAGAAGGAAGCCTTTGAAGGTGGTACTGCTAAGGCGCAAGACATTGATCTAGCGCAGGATGCACAGAACTATATTGAAGGTTTCACAAGTTCAATTGTTGGACACAAAGTGGGAGATAAGTTTACAGCAAAGATGAAATTCCCTAAGACTTACACTAATAAGGCAAAGGTTAAGGGTAAAGAAGTTTCGCTTGCTGGAAAGCCAGTATGGTTTACTTTCAAGATTAACTCACTTGTTAAGAAGGAAACACCAAAGCTTAACGATAAGTTTGTAAAGGAAAATGCTAAGACATTATTCCAGGCAGACGAAGATATCACAACTGTAAAAGCTCTTAAGAAATACATCAAGACAGAAATGAGAAAGTATAACATTTCTAACAAGATTATGGGCAAGATTCTTGAGGACTCAAAGGTTATTAAGTACAACAAAGATGAACTTGATAAAGCAAAGAAGAAGATTACAGACGCTACTTTGAATCAGTATGCTCAGCAGTTTGGTGGAGAAGTTACACTTAAGGCTTACTTGAAAGCATGCCAGATGTCAAAGAAGCAGTGGAATAAACAGCTTACAGAGCAGGCTAAACAGAGCGTTAAGCAGAATATGTTTATCAGAGAAGTATGCAAGAGAGAAAACTTAAATCTTTCTGATAAGGAATACAAGAAAGAAGCTAAGAAATACGCTGAACAGAGTGGTATGTCTCTAAAAGAATTTGAAAAGCAGCAAGGAAAAGATGAAATTGAAATCGGAATTCTTGCTCAAAAAGTTCAAGACTTTATTATTGCTAACGTAAAAGAGAAGAAAGGTTCAGAGCCAACTACCACACCAGCACCAATGACTACAAAGAAGGCTAAAACTACAAAAAAAGTTAAAAAATAAAAAACGACAAAAAAGGTGATTAATATATTGCCTTTCGAGAGAAAAAATGAACTCAAAATTACGACTTTTTAGTAATTTTGAGTTTATTTTTTTAGGCTCAAACACCTTAGTTTGATGCATACCTTTTTTGTCGTTTTTGCCTTTACTTATGGCTTTTTTTGTAGTATATTAGCCTTCGCGGATGGTATTCGTAAGAAACCATACCCTGAAAAGCGAATAGAAGATGACGGATTGAGCTGAGCTTATATCGAAAGAATAAGACTCATTGTCCCTGAGAGGAGGGATGCCCATGAAGTTTGGATTTATTGGCGCGGGAAAAGTTGGCTTTTCCCTTGGAAAATATTTCGCTGACCATGATTTGGACGTCGTGGGTTACTACAGCGAAAGATCAGAAGATTCACAGGAAGCTGCAGAATTTACTAATAGTAAAAGTTATAACTCGTTAGAGGAATTAGTAGCGGATAGTGATGTTTTGTTCTTAACAGTTCCAGATGATGCTCTGGCAGACGTTTGGAAAGAACTAAGTTTGGTTCAGTTTACCGACAAGATTATATGTCATACTAGTGGCGTACATTCATCGGAAATCTTTTCAGGGTTAGATAATCATAACAGTTATGGTTATTCCATCCACCCACTTTGTGCGATTAGCGACAAGCACAAGTCGTACAGAGATTTATCCAATATTTATTTTACAATTGAATGTGACGAAGAAAAATTAGACGAGGTGTCTAATCTATTTTTGCGTCTTGGAAACAAAGTAAACCTTATTAAGACTGAGGACAAGGCTAGATACCATTTGGCGGCGGCAGTCGCTAGCAACTTGGTAGTAGGTCTTATTGATATGGCAGAACGCGTCATTCCTCACGGTGCTTTGGTTCCAATAATGAAGAGCAATATGGATCATATCATTGAAGACGGAACAGTGAATGCTTTAACAGGTCCTATTGAGAGGGGAGATGCAAGCACTATAAAGATGCACCTAGAGGCACTTAAGGAAAGTGAGATTGATACTTACAAGTCGGTGTCCAGACAGGTTTTGAAAGTTGCAAAGAAAAAGAATCCTGATAAGGATTATTCAAAGATAGAAGAATTGTTGAAATAGGTACTTAAATATTTAGCAGAAAAGGAGTTCAATATGAAGAACACAGTAACAACACTACAGGAACAAAAGAATAACGGCGAAAAGATTTCAATGATCACTTGCTATGATTACTCAACAGCCAAACTAATGGAAGAAGTGGGCGTCAATACAGTTTTGGTGGGCGATTCGCTCGGAAACGTGATGCTTGGTTATGAGGATACTTTGCAGGTGACGATGGAAGATATGATTCACCACTGCAGGGCAGTATCTAGAGGAATCAAAGATACATTCCTAGTTTGTGATATGCCGTTCATGTCATATCAGGCGGATGTATATGATGCAGTAATTAATGCAGGACGTCTGGTTCAAGAAGGCCGCGCCAATATGGTTAAACTAGAGGGTGGCGTGGAAGTTTGTCCACAGATTGAGGCTATCGTTAAAGCTTCTATTCCAGTTTGTGCGCACATTGGACTTACACCACAGTCCGTTAATGCTTTTGGCGGATACAAGGTTCAAGGAAAGACTGAGTCCGCTGCAAAGAAATTGATAGAAGATGCATTTGCAGTAGAAAAAGCAGGGGCATCTATGGTAGTGTTAGAGGGCGTTCCAGCAAAGCTTGCTAAGATGGTTACAGAAAAACTTTCTATTCCAACTATCGGAATAGGCGCCGGCAAAGATACAGACGGACAAGTACTTGTTCTTCAAGATATGCTTGGAATGTTTGACGACTTTGTGCCAAAGTTTGTAAAGCAGTTTGGCAAAGTAGGAGATGCAATGAAAAAAGCATTTGCAGCGTACATTAAGGAAGTGCAGGATGGAACATTCCCAGGAGAAGAGCACACATACGATATAGATGACGATATAATTGAGAAATTATACTAGGTTTACATAAAATAGGAGAGAAAAATGAAATTAGTAAAGACAATACAAGAAGTAAGAGAACAGGTTAAGGCTTGGAGAAGTGAAGGACTAACTGTTGGTTTAGTTCCAACTATGGGATATCTTCACGAGGGACATGGAAGCTTGATTAAAAGATCAGTAGAAGAAAATGACAGAACTGTAGTTAGTGATTTTGTAAATCCAATGCAGTTTGGTCCAAGTGAAGATTTAGAAAGCTATCCAAGAGATATTGAAAAAGATTCAGCATACTGTGAAAGTCTTGGTGCGGATTTGATTTTCAATCCAGAGCCAGAGGAGATGTACAATCCAGGATTTAGCACATATGTGGATATGGATGTTTTAACAGAAGAACTCTGCGGACTATCTAGACCAGTTCACTTTAGAGGAGTTTGTACTGTAGTTAGCAAGTTGTTTAACATTGTAGCTCCTGACAAAGCATACTTTGGACAAAAAGATGCGCAGCAGCTTGCCATCATCAGACATATGGTGGAAGACTTAAATATGGACTTGGAGATTGTTGGTTGTCCAACCATCAGAGAAGAAGATGGACTTGCAAAGAGTTCAAGAAACACATATCTATCACCAGAGGAGAGAAAAGCCGCACTCATTTTGTATAAGTCTATTGAACTTGGAAAAGAAATAGTAGCAAACGGTGAGAGCGATGCCAACGTACTTGTTGAGGCTATGAAAGCAAATATAGAAGCAGAGCCTCTTGCTAAGATTGATTATGTGAAAGCAGTAAACGGACTTACAATGCAGCAGCAAGATAAGATTAAGCCACCAATGCTTGTGGCAATGGCAGTTTATATTGGGAAAACAAGATTGATTGACAATTTTATTATTGAATAATTCAAAATTTTAAAAGAGGTTTGAAAAATGATTTTAGAAATGTTGAAAAGTAAAATTCACAGAGCGACAGTAACACAGGCTGATGTGGACTACGTGGGCAGTATTACTATAGATGAGGAGTTGATGATTAACTCTGGCATTTTGGAATACGAGAAAGTCCAGGTGGCCGATGTTAACAATGGTAATCGATTTGATACTTACGTGATTGCTGGAGAGAAGGGTTCAGGAGTTATATGTGTGAATGGAGCAGCAGCTCACAAAGTAGACATCGGAGACAAAGTTATCATTATGAGTCACGCACAGATGAGTGAGGAAGAGGCAAAGAACACACCACCTAGGGTAGTCTTTGTGGATGACGATAATAAGATCACTCGTGTTACTGATTATGAAAAGCACGGAGCATTGTTTGACGTAGAGAGGTTAGGATAATGTTAAAAGGAAAAACTGTAGTGCTAGGAGTGACGGGAAGTATTGCGGCTTACAAAACAGCAAGTCTTGCGAGCGCCCTAAAGAAGTTGGGAGCAGACGTTCATGTCATTATGACAAAGAATGCTACTAACTTTATTAACCCTATCACTTTTGAAACTTTGACTGGGAATAAATGTTTAATAGAGACATTCGATAGAGATTTCGAATTTAATGTAGAGCATGTGTCTTTGGCTGAGAAGGCAGATGTGTTTATGGTGGCGCCATGTAGTGCTAACGTGATTGGAAAAATTGCCGGCGGCATAGCGGATGATATGCTAACTACTACCATTATGGCGTGCAAAGCCAAGAAGATTATTTCACCGGCTATGAACACAAACATGTTTGAAAATCCTATCGTTCAAGATAATATTGAAAAACTAAAGAAGTATGATTATGAAATAATAGATCCAGCTACTGGATACCTTGCTTGTGGCGATACAGGCAAAGGCAAAATGCCTGAGCCAGAAGTGCTTTTGGAATACATTCTAAAAGAAATAGCCTGCGCCAAAGACCTAGAGGGCAAGAAAGTTTTAATAACAGCAGGTCCTACCAAGGAAGCGATAGATCCAGTTAGATTTATTTCAAATCATTCCACTGGAACTATGGGATATGCTCTTGCTAAGAATGCAGCAAGACGTGGGGCAGAAGTCACTCTTGTGACAGGTCCTACAAGCATTGATAAACCTATGTTTGTAGATGTGGTGGAAGTGGAAAGTGCAGATGAGATGTACGATGCAGTGGACAAAGTTTTTGACGAGCAAGACATCGTTATAATGAGTGCTGCAGTGGCTGATTACAAGCCAAAGAATAAAGCAGAAGAAAAGATTAAAAAATCTGAAAAGAGTGTTACAATAGAACTCGAGGAAAATAAGGATATTCTCTTTGAAATGTCAAAGCGTAAAGAAAGTCAGTTCTTAGTGGGCTTTGCTATGGAGACAGAGAATATGGTTGAAAATTCTAGACATAAAATGGAGCAAAAAAATCTTGATATGATTTGCGCTAATAACTTAAAAGTGGAAGGTGCAGGTTTTGGCGAAGGCACAAACGTAGTTACACTTATCACTAAAGACAGTGAAGAAGAACTAGAAAAGGCGCCAAAGGACAACGTTGCATCACAAATCATAGATAGAATAGTCGAGAAATTGTAAGAGGTAATTATGTCTAAGAGTACAAGAAGAATAATTAAAGGAGCCATAATCGTAAGCCTAGTCTTTGTGATGGGCTTATGTTTTGCGCCACAAGCTAAAGCGGCCAAAATAAAGGCTTGGTCTAAGAATTCAAGTGGAAAGTTTGTCAATGACAAAGGCAAAGTGATAAAAGGCGCCACTATGAAAGGCGTGGATGTCAGTAAGTGGCAAGGAAACATCGATTGGAAAAAGGTTTCTAAGACTGATGTGGACTTTGCGATTATTAGATGTGGTTTTGGCGATAATATAAGAAGCCAGGATGATGAATACTGGGAGAAAAATGTGGCAGGTTGTATAAAGTACAATATCCCATTTAGTACATACCTTTATTCTTATGCTCAAAATACTACGCAAGCTAAGAGCGAGGCTCACCATGTTTTGCGTATGCTAAAGGGAAGAGATGTGTATTTCCCAATTTATTACGATATGGAGGAAGGCGCGCAGGCTAAGCTTGGTAAAACCAAAATAGGTCAGCTTGCTAATACTTTCTTAGATATTATTAATCAGCAAGGTTACAAGTCAGGAATTTATGCGAATCTTAACTGGTGGACTAATTATATTCCAGGCTCATTTAGCAAAGATGTGACTGTTTCTAAGTGGGTAGCGCAGTGGGATTCAGATTTGGATTACAAAGGATCTGCCAATATGTGGCAGTGTACTTCCGATGGTTCTGTTTCTGGAATTAATGGAAGAGTAGATTTGAACTTCTGGTTTGGCGATTACGATGCTTCATGGTTTAAGAGAAGTATTACGGTAAGAAGTGGCGTGCAGGTTGTTCGCCCAGGAAAAACTAAGATAAAATCTATTAAAGCTGGACATAGAAAGCTTACTGTTAAGTGGAAAAAGGTTAAACACGCAGTAGGATACAAGGTTAAATATTCTAGATACAAATCTATGAAGAAGTCTAAGTCCAAGATAGTAAAAGGTAAATCCACTACACTAAAGAGGCTTAAAGCTAAGAAGAGATATTATGTGATGGTTAGACCTTACAGTACTTCAGTAGAAGGCAAGAGATTATATGCTAAAAAGTGGAGTAGCAAGAAGAGCAAAAAGACTAAAAAATAGTAAAAAATCTTAACAAATCTTGATATATAAAAATTAATAGAAAAATATTAAAAAAAGCCGAAAAAATCGGCTTTTTTTGTGCTTTTTTGTGTCGCAAAATGGGTCAAAATATGGTATGATATAGGGGATTGTGGGGTCGTATGTTTTGGCGAGGAAAAATATACGAAATGCCCTAAGAAATTGGAGGAAAAATCGGTTTGGTAAGACGAGTTTACGTGGAGAAAAAAGCGCCATTTGCTATGGCTGCTAAAGAGCTAACAGAGGACATTAAAGGATACCTAGGAATAGATGGACTTGAGAAAGTCCGTGTTTTGGTGAGATATGACGTGGAGAATTTGTCGGATGATACATTCGATAAGGCTCTTACGTCTATTTTTTCGGAACCACCTGTAGATGATGTGTACGAGGAGGAGTTCCCATACGATGAAGGAAAGTCTAAAATCTTCAGCGTGGAATATTTGCCAGGACAGTTTGACCAAAGAGCAGATTCTGCTGAACAGTGTGTTAAGTTTTTGAACGAGGACGAGAAGCCTGTTATCAAATCAGCTACCACATATTTCTTGGTGGGAGAT
>JAGCPW010000087.1 GCA_017965495.1 Eubacterium sp.
AACATATCAACTAGTTTGCGCATCGTAGTTCCACGAACAATCGAATCATCAATTAGGACGATGCTTTTGCCGCGGACTACATTTTCAAGGACGCTAAGTTTCATCTGCACTGCAACCTGTCTCTCGTTTTGAGTTGGCTTTATGAAACTGCGCCCAATATAGCTATTCTTATAGAAAGCCATGGCAAAGGGTATTTTGGATTCCTTAGAATAACCCCATGCGGCGGCTAGTCCAGAATCGGGAACGCCCACAACTATATCGGCATCCACTTTTTTTACCTTTGCCAAGGCTTCTCCAGCACTCACTCTTGCATCATTCACTGATATCCCATCCATTACCGAATCATTTCTCGCAAAGTAAATGTATTCGAAAATACAATGGGCCTTAGTACTAGAGTGCAAGCGTGAAACCGTTTCAATTCCATCTTTAGTTATAGTTACAATTTCTCCTGGCTCTATGTCGCGAACTATCTCGCCTCCCACCGCCTTAACAGCAGCGCTTTCCGATGCCAGAATATAA
Source organism: Eubacterium sp. (assembly GCA_017965495.1). Taxonomy (GTDB): domain Bacteria; phylum Bacillota; class Clostridia; order Lachnospirales; family Lachnospiraceae; genus Eubacterium_G. The sequence goes on from JAGCPW010000087.1 coordinate 520, forward strand.
GAATCATCTCTCTTTCCAAGAATGAGTGGCTTAATTCCTAGCGGATCTCTTGCACCAATCAATTTTTTTGGACTCTTAACTAAAAGTGCATATCCACCTCTAAGTTTTTTGCAAGCCTTCACTGTGGCTTCCTCTATATTTTTGGAGTTAACTCGCTCCTTAATTATTTCGTATGCAATCACTTCCGTATCAGATGTGGTATAGTGTGCAGATCCTCTCTTCATCTGCTCAACCTTTAGCGCATCCGTGTTAATAATATTTCCATTATGAACCACCGCCAAAGTTCCCTTAATATAATTCATACCAATTGGCTGTGCATTGTGTGCATTGCTCTCGCCTGTGGTTGAATAGCGAACATGACCCACACCTATGTTTCCTTTAAGGCTATTTAAGTCGTCCTCGTGAAAGACTTCGCTCACCAAGCCGATGTCTTTCTTAATCGCCATGTTATACATACCACCTTTGAAGTCTGAAAGAGCCATGCCTGCTGCTTCCTGACCACGATGTTGTAGCGCTTCTAAACCGTAGTAAATGTCCTTTGACACGGACTCACCTGACATTGAGTAAATGCCAAACACACCACATTCTTCATGTAACTTATCTTGTACTTCTACGCAATTCTTCATCATCTAACCTCATTTTTCCAATAAAAAAAGAGAGACTTAGAGAAATTTCTCTAAGACTCCCTTGCCTTACCTTTATATTCTACTCTTATGGACCTTAAAAGTCAATGTATCTATAGAACAACATCTTCTTCTTTTACATTATAGCCTGCATCATTTAAGTCCTTGATAATCTCTTTCTTGTGATCGTGACCGAAACACTCAAGTGTAAGTTTAAGTTCCACTGCTGCGTTTCTGTTTACCGATACAAACTGGTTGTGCTCTAGTTTGATTACATTACCCTTTGCCTCTGCTATCTTAGTAGCAACTTTAACTAATTCACCTGGCTTATCAGGAAGAAGAACTGAAATAGTAAACACTCTTCCTCTTTGGATTAGTCCGTGCTGCAAAATAGATGACATAGTAATTACATCCATATTTCCACCACTCATAATTGAAACTACCTTTTTGTCTTTGCAGTCTAGATGTTTTAGAGCTGCCACAGATAGTAAGCCAGAGTTTTCTGCTATAAGTTTATGATTCTCAACCATATCTAAAAATACATCAATTAATTCTTCGTCTTTTACTGTGATGATTTCATCAATGCACTCCTTAACGTAAGGGAAAATCTTTTCACCCGGAGTCATAACTGCAGTACCATCGGCTATTGTGTTTGCACTAGGTAAAGTCACAACATGTCCTGCTTCAAAAGATGCTTTCATACATGCTGCATCCGCCGGCTCCACACCTATTACTTTTACTCTAGGGTTTAGAAGTTTAGCAAGTGTTCCCACGCCAGTAGCAAGTCCACCGCCACCGATTGGAACTAGGATAACATCTACTGTTGGAAGTTCTTTTATGATTTCCATAGCAATAGTTCCCTGTCCTGTTGCTACTTCCAAATCGTCAAATGGGTGAATGAATGTATAACCTTTTTCTTCTGCTAGTTTGAGTGCATAATCGCAAGCCTCATCGTAAACATCACCGTAAAGAATTACTTCTGCACCATAACTCTTTGTTCTTTCCACTTTCATAAGTGGTGTGATATTTGGCATAACGATAGTAGCCTTAACGCCATACTTTTTAGCAGCGTAAGCCACGCCTTGAGCATGGTTTCCAGCTGATGCTGTAATAAAACCTTTTGCTCTTTCCTCATCAGACAAAGTGCTAATTTTATAATAAGCACCTCTTACCTTATATGCGCCTGTAAATTGAATATTTTCAGGCTTCAAATAAACTTGGTTTCCAGTCTGCTCACTAAAATAGTCACTGTAAACCAAGCTTGTTTTCTTTATAACTTTATTAACTACTTCACTCGCTTGTTCAAATTGTTCGAGCGTTAATTTCTCCATTTAAACCTTCCTCCAAATCGATTTAAAAAACTTTTACTAACAATGCTCTGCCTTTTTTAATAGTAACTTCTGCTACCTTACCAGGCAATACTTCATTGCTAGTAGCATATTGATGATTAGGTGTAATCACTCCATTATCAAGTGTGTATTTAGCGTTTTTTATAGTAACACCTTCCACTTCACCTTCTAGGCAAATGAGTGAGAAATACTTATAATCATCACTTATTTGACCTATATTTTCGCCATTTTCGCCTATTAAGAGCATTTCTGAATAATCATCCACTATCATTCCTTTTACGCCTTCATTATTTAAATATGAGAGAATATAAACATTAGCCAAAGTGTGGTCAATTCTATCTCCAACCGCTCCTAAAAGCACGATTTCATCAAAGCCTCTCTTTACTGCTTCCTTGGCAGCAAACATAGTGTCAGTGTCATCCTTAACCACTGGCAAAGTAATAGTCTCAATGTCAGTGTCAGGCTTTTTGTGAGAATCAAAATCTCCAATGATAAGATCTGGCTTAATACCAAGAGCATTGCAGTTTTCAATTCCACTGTCACATGCTATAACAAAATCTGACTCATCAATATATTTATAAATTAGGTCGGTGCGGTTAATACTAACCCCACCGACTATAATACATTTATTCATTATAAAAACCTATGATTTTATACGCAAGTATAACCACCGTCTACTGGAAGTGTAACACCTGTTACGTAAGTTGACATCTCTGATGCCAAGAATAATGTAGCAGTGTCTAGTTCTCCTTCTTTGCCGTAGCGCTCAATAGGAATAACTGTCTGTGCGTACTGTTTGAATTCTTCTGTATCTAGAGTCTCTTTTGTAAGATCTGTGTAGAAGTATCCAGGACAAATACAGTTAACTGTAATACCCTTAGATGACCACTCAGCAGCAAGCGCACGAGTAAGGTTAATCAATCCACCCTTTGCAGCGTGATATGGTGAAGAACCTGCTACTTTGTTACCAACGATGCCATACATAGATGCGATATTAATAATTCTACCGTATCCTGCTGGAAGCATAGCATCCTTAGCTACTTCTCTTGCCATCTTGAAAGCACCCGCTAAGTCTACTTGCATTTCCCAGTCAAAGACTTCATCTTCTACCAACTCAGCTGGAGCAATAGCACCTGTACCAGCATTGTTAATTAGAATATCAATTCTACCGAATTCATCCATTGTCTTTTTAACTGACTCTTTGATGTTTTCAGTATCAGTAATGTCACACTTAACAGCTAATGTCTTAACACCGAATTCATCAGCAATCTCTTTTGCAACTTGCTGTACTAATTCTTCTCTTCTAGCAAGACATACAATATTACATCCTTTACTAGCAAGAGCCTTTGCCATCTGCACACCAAGACCTGCAGAACTTCCTGTTACAATAGCTACTCTGTCCTTAAAATCAAAATAATCTCTCATAGTTAACTCCTTTTTTTATAAAAGTAATATATTAATATAATTAAATGTTCGTTAAATTATTAACACAATAATAATTATATGATAAAACTTAGGTTTAGTCAATTGTGAAAAACTGCCATACCACTAGATTTGTTCTAGTCATATGACAGTTTATTTTTACTTATTTATCTTCTTTCTTATCTTCTTGGTTTTCATTTTCATCGTCTTTGCCGCGACTTACTACCATTGCAACTATTACAACGCCAATAATCAAGACGGCCATAACACCAACTATAATATTATTCATTTTCTTTCCTCCGTTCATTAGTTTTTGTTATTTAACGGAAGAATGCATCATTTAGGGTCCATCCTTGTTGTGAATGTATTCTATTATAAACTTTTGATTTCTATATATCTGCAATGCTATTCCCAGCATTGCAACAAAAGCAGTCAAAATAAATAGCGAAAGATTTCTACCTATATATCCTATCTGCGAAATATATTTGGGTGATAGTCTTCGAATAAATACCTGTCTAATGCTAACTAGCCAACCATTCGACAAAGTCAACTCCTCTCTTGCATTAGGAGGTTTTGAAACTTGCTTTATTTGTAGAATATCCTCATAATGCTCGATTAGACTATCTATTGTTTCAACATTGCTTCTCGCAATAAAAGGAATGCTTATCATAGTTATGATAAGCATCACTATAGTTATTATTTTTTTCTTACCGCTGTTGTTCATCTTTTTTTCTTTTATAGTTTGGATTAATTACTGGACCAAATTTCTTTTCAAATTTCCATTTATATACAAACCAAACAGTCAGTCCTATTGCTACTCCCATTAGCAAGCCACCTAAAACATCTGTTGGGAAGTGAACCTTCAAATATAATCTTGAGAAACCGATTAAGAATGCCAAAATCAAGGCAGGAATTCCAAACTTTCTCTTTGCCATCATTAGTATCGTGGCAACGATAAATGATGCTTGCGTGTGTCCTGATGGGAATGACCGATCCGTTGGCCTATCTATCTTTATTGGGAAGACTCTGTCTATGCTATCGGCTAGTTCAAATGGTCTGTCTCTTGATACCAAATTCTTAACTATACCATTTCCAATAATCAATCCTAAGATCAATCCTATTGCACAAAGTATTCCAAGTTTTCTGTACTGTTTTGAAATAAGTAAGCAAAGTGTAATGATAATCCATATAAGTCCACCATCACCTAAGTGAGTAATGAATTTCATTATTGCATCCATTACTTTGCTCTCATAAATATCTTCAATTTTATCAAGTATATCTAGTTCTAATACCGAATCTGCTAAAAACATAATGCTCTCCTTTTCTAGTTCTTATATATATTAACAAAAATATTAATATTTATAAAGGTTTGACCAAGCGATTATTATTTGTTATTATACTTACAAATAAAACGGGTGAGCACCTACCGACAGTCAGGCTATTTAGTCTGGCTGTTTTTTTGTTCATCACATAAAGGAGTTATTATGTTTAATTATATTTGGCCTATAGGAATTATTGTACTTTCAAACATAGTGTATAACATCACTACAAAGCAGACACCACATCATGCAAATGCTTTTTTGTCACTCTCTATCACATACGGAGTGGCTATGATATCTACATTTTTGATTTTCTTCTTCACTAGAAAAGGCGAATCAATAGGTGTTGCTTTAGGAAAACTCAACTGGACTTCATATGTATTAGGTATTGCTATTATTGGATTAGAGATTGGATATATATTTGCTTTTAGAAATGGTTGGCAAGTTAACATGACTTCAATCGTTGCAAATATCATTCTAGCTATCTCTCTTCTATTTGTTGGATTCTTGTTGTATAAAGAAAAAATCAGCATAACACAGCTTGTTGGAATAGCACTTTGTTTAGGTGGATTAGTACTGGTTTTGAAAAAATGATACGGCTGTTTTTAGCCTTTGATTTTGTTGACAAAAGCACCTTGGTAGTGTATTATATTTCTTGCGTGTAAACGCATCTAAGCGCGAGTGGCTCAGTGGTGGAGCACCTCCTTGCCAAGGAGGGGGTCGCGGGTTCGATCCCCGTCTCGCGCTCTTTTTATGCAAATTTTTAAAAACTCAATATTCATAGTGAATGCGTCGCAAACCTTTTATTTATCGAGGTTGTGGCGTTTTTTAGTTGA
>JAGCPW010000088.1 GCA_017965495.1 Eubacterium sp.
GCAGAGGACTGAAAATCCTTGTGTCTCTGGTTCGATTCCGGAACCGGGCATAAATTAGGACTTCATTGGAAGTCCTTTTTTATTGCAAAACTAGATTAATAATAAAGATATCTACTTATTAAATGTGTTATAATAATTCAGTATGAAATCTTTGAAAGAAAAGTTAATTGAATACAAAAAATCTGGTATTTATCCGATGCATATGCCAGGTCATAAAAGAAATACTAGCCTATTTAAAGACCTTAAAAACATAGAAGATATCGATGTTACAGAGGTGGAGGGGCTAGATAATCTTCATGACCCAGAAGGCATAATAAAGGAGTCTATTGATAAGACTTCAAAGTTTCTTGGAACAGATAAAACCTACTATTTGGTGAATGGATCAACCATTGGAATTTTGGTTGCAATTCAGGCTGTTACAAACATTGGAGATTCCATAATTGTCGCTAGAAATTCTCATAAATCTGCATACAATGCAGTATCTATGAGAAATTTAAAGCCTGCGTATTTGTATCCAAAGAAGGTGGGAGCCTTTGACGGAGGATATGATCCAAAAGAGTTAAACGAGCTACTTAAAGATACTGGTGCAAAGGCAGTAATTATAACATCACCCACATATGAGGGTGTGGTGAGCGATATTAAATCGTTAGCAGAAGTAGCTCACGAAAACGCCGCTGTATTAATAGTAGATAGCGCTCATGGAGCACATTTTATGTTGGATGGATTTCCAAACCCAGCCTACAAAGAAGGTGCAGATATTGTGATTGAGAGTGTGCATAAAACTTTGCCGGCGCTTACGCAGATTGCGGTTATGCACACAATGGGAGATAGAGTGGATGATGATAAAGTTAGAGATTCACTAAATACATATCAATCATCTAGTCCATCATATGTTTTCTTGGCTAACATTGACGAAACATATGACTTAGTGATGGAAGAGGGCGAAAGAAAAGCCGAGGAATTGTTAAAAATCCTTTCGAAAATAAGAGAGGATGTTAATAACACTGGAAAAATATATATACCGGGATTAGAAATAGCGGGAGAAAACGAGGTCTATGATTACGATCTTGGAAAACTAGTTCTAGACCTAAGCAAGACCAATCTTACAGGAACTGAGCTTCAAGAAATTCTTCGTGAAAAATATAAATTTGAGACGGAGATGGCAAACAAAAAATATGTGATTGCCATGACTTCGATAGCAGATGATTTGGAAAAGATTAAGGAATTTGGCGAAGCCTTGGTGGAGATAGCTAAAGGGTTAGAGATAGCAGACACACCAGAAGAGAACGAAGAAGAAACAATAAAAAATGAAATAAAATATAGCCCTTATGAGGCTACTTTAAAAGAGACTGAAACGGTGGCGCTAAAGGATGCCCAAGGCAAAGTGGCAGGGGATTATTTATATAAATATCCACCGGGAATTCCGTTGATAGTGCCGGGTGAAATTGTTAGCAAAAACCTAATAAAAGAAGTAGAAAAAAGCCTTGAATCTGGGTTGCAGATAAAGGGAATAACAGATAAAATAACTAGAGGAATTAAAGTAATTAAGGAATAAATTATGGGCAAAATATTTTTTATTCTTGGAAAAAGCAGTAGTGGAAAAGACACTATTTTCCAAAAAATAAAAGAGAATAATGCACTTGATCTAAAGACAGTGGTGGGTTATACCACTAGGCCTATGAGAGAGAATGAGGTGGACGGAGAAGAGTACTTTTTCGTGGACCGAGATAGACTCGAGGAACTTCAAAACGACGGCAAAGTAATTGAGGTGAGACACTACAACACAGTGCACGGAGTTTGGAGTTATTTCACTGTGGATGATGGACAGATTGACCTAGAAGATACAGACTATTTGTACATTGGAACGCTTGAGTCTTACGAGCAGATGAGGGATTACTACGGAGAAGATGCTATTGTTCCAATTTTCATAGAAGTGGAACAGGGCGAGAGACTTAAACGTGCTATACTTCGTGAGATCGAGCAGAGCGAGCCAAAGTATGAAGAATTATGTAGAAGATTTTTGGCGGACGAGAAGGACTTTAGAGAAGAAGAAATAGAGAGACTTGGAATTAAGAAAAAATATATGAATGAAGACTTGGATGCTTGTGTAGAAGAGATAGTAAAAGATATCCAGGCTAATAAATAGGAAGAAAACTAGGCGAAAGCCTAATAATATAAGTAAAAAATGACAGAGAGAGCATTAGGACAAAATCACATATATGAACATTTTAAAAATGCCATTGCTGCGGGCAAGATTTCACATGCCTACATCCTACACGGTGAGAGAGGTATGGGAAAATTAAATATTGCAAAAGAAGCGGCAAAGGCTATTCAGTGTGAGAGTAATGCTCCGGAGAAAAATGATAAGACAGGAGAGGCTTGTGGCCAGTGCAAATCTTGTCACCAAGCAGAGTCTGACAATCAACCTGATATTAAATATGTACTTCCTGCCAAGAAAACATTGGGCGTGGATGATATAAGAGAGCAGATAAATGAAGATGCGCTAATCAAACCATACGGAAGTCCATATAAAATATATATAATACCAAAGAGCGACACTATGACAGTGCAGGCACAAAACGCGCTTCTTAAAACAATTGAGGAGCCACCAAGTTATGCGATTTTCATTTTGCTTGCGGCTAACATCGATGCATTCTTGCCAACGATTCTTTCTAGATGCGTTATGCTAAATGCAAAGACTGTGAGCGAGGGTGAGATAGTAAATGAACTTAAGAACAAGTTTGGCGTGGGCGATTACGATGCGAAAGTAGCTGCTTCCTTTGCCGGAGGCAATATCGGAAAAGCGGAGAAGCTTATAGCATCAGAAAGTTTTAAGGAATCGAAAGATTCGGTTACGGATTTGATTAGAAATGTGGCAAACGGCGGAATGGACGCTATTGCGCAGGAAGTCAAAGAATTAAAGAACTACAAGGACGACAAAGAGTCATTGAGGGATTACTTGGATATGATCCGCGTGTGGTTTGGAGACGTGTTGAAATACAAGTCCACTAAGGATGATAGAGAGTTGGTTTTTCAGGAATCTTTGGCGGAGATAAAACAGCTAGCAGACCATATTTCATTTGAGGATTTGAATGGAATAATGGAAGAAATAGAAAGGTGCGAAGAAAGGATAAAGAGCAACGTAGGATTTGACTCCAATATGGAAGTTATGTTGCTAGGAATAAAAGAGAGGTTACAGTAATGATAGACGTAGTAGGAATTAGATTTAGAAATACAGGAAAGATTTACTATTTTAATCCTAAAAATATTGAGCTTAAAAAAGGCGACCACGTGATTGTGGAGACAGCAGTGGGCGTGGAATACGGCGAAGTGGCTTTGGAGAAAAGACAGGTGACAGACGATCAAGTTAAGAAGCCTGTTAAGGATATTATGAGAAAAGCCAACGAGAAGGACGACCAAAAGTATGCTCAAAACCAGGAAAAGGAAAAGAAAGCATACAAGACATGTAAAGAAAAGATTGCTAAGCATGGTCTTGAGATGAAACTTATCAAGGTTGAATATACATTTGATGGAAAGAAGATTATGTTCTACTTTACAGCGGACGGTCGTGTAGACTTTAGAGAGCTAGTTAAGGATTTGGCTTCTGTATTTAGAACAAGAATAGAACTTCGACAAGTGGGTGTTCGTGATGAGGCAAAACTCATAGGTGGAATCGGAATGTGCGGAAGAGAATTATGCTGTAGTACATTCTTGCCATCATTTGCGCCGGTTACTATTAAGATGGCGAAAGAGCAAAACTTATCACTTAATCCAACTAAGATTTCTGGTATTTGTGGAAGACTTATGTGCTGTTTGAAAAATGAGCAGGAGTCTTATGAATATTTGAATTCAAGCCTTCCAGATGTAGGTGAGAGAGTTAAGACATTCGATGGTTTTGAGGGAGAAGTGACAAGTGTCAATGTCCTTAAACAAGAAGTTAAGATTGTGGTGGAAGAGGACGAAGAAAGAGAAATCAAAACTTACAATGTAAGCGAGCTTAAGTTTAAGCCAAAGAAAAAGAAATTTGACTTGGCGGCTGAGGAACTTAAAGAACTTCAGGGATTAGAAGATAAAGACGATAACGTGGAAGAAGCCGACAAACACTAAGGGGCGACCTTTAATGGAAATAAAGCTAAAAGAAAACGAAGAAATTTGCGACCTTGAGCGCAAAGGATATAAAGTAATCCAAGACAAAGAAAAATTTTGTTTTGGGATGGATGCCGTGCTACTTTCTTCTTTTACTGAAGTAAAAGCGGAAGAGAGAGCGATTGATTTTGGAACAGGCACTGGAGTTATTCCGATTTTGCTTGAGGCTAAGACTGAAGGTGAGAACTTTGTCGGTCTAGAGATTCAAAAAGAATCTGTGGATATGGCAAAGAGAAGCATCCAGATGAATGGGCTAGAAGATAAGATAGAGATAGTAGAAGGCGATATAAAAGAGGCATCTGAAATTTTTGGTAAAGACTCGTTTGATGTGGTAGTTACAAACCCACCATATATGAGCGAGAACAATGGGATTGAAAATCCGGACGCGCCAAAGGCTATCGCTAGACACGAGATTAAGTGCACACTAGAAGATGTGATAAGAGAAGCTGCCGCAGTGTTAAAACCACAGGGCAGATTTTATATGGTTCATAGACCAAGAAGATTGGCTGATGCCATGGAACTTATGAGACAGTACAAGATTGAACCAAAGAGAATAAGGATGGTTTATCCGTACAAGGACAAGCCAGCCAATATGGTTTTGATAGAGGGATCAAGAGGTGGCAAACCGATGATGAATATTGAAGAGCCGCTTATAGTTTATTCAGAACCAAATGTTTATACACAGGAAATATTAGATATTTATAATAAGTAGGAAGGCAGTATGGCTGGAAAGTTGTATTTGTGTGCGACGCCTATTGGAAACTTAGAGGATATGACATTTAGGGTGATTCGTACATTGAAAGAAGTAGATTTGATAGGCGCTGAAGATACTAGAAACAGTATCAAGCTTCTCAATCATTTTGAGATTGAGACTCCTATGCAAAGCTATCATGAATTTAATAAATATGACAAAGCTAAAGAGTTAGTGCAGATGATGAAAGATGGCAAAAGTATCGCGCTAATAACTGACGCTGGAACTCCTGGCATTTCAGATCCGGGAGAAGAGTTGGTAAAAGAGTGCCTTAAAAATGGTATTGAGGTTACTTCTTTGCCGGGGGCGAGTGCGTGCGTGACTGCGCTTTCTATGTCAGGGCTATCAAGCCAAAGATTTTGCTTTGAAGCGTTCTTGCCAAAGGATAAAAAGAAAAAAGAAAATGTGCTAAAACAGTTACAAAATGAGACAAGAACGATTATAATATATGAAGCGCCTCATAGGCTTACAAAGACGCTAAAGGAACTTGAAGATGCGCTTGGAAACAGAAGAGTAAGTATAAACAGAGAGCTTACTAAAAAATATGAAGAATCATTTTTGACCACGCTAAAAGAGGCTAGAGAAAAGTACGAGGCAGAGGAGCCAAGAGGCGAGTTTGTCTTGGTGATTGAAGGCAAAGACCCAGAGGAACTAGACCAGGAAGAAAAACAGAGATGGGATGAAATGTCTTTGGAAGATCACATGAAAATATACTTAGACCAAGGCCTCGACAAAAAGTCAGCCATGAAGAAAGTGGCAAAAGACAGAGGTGTGGCAAAGCGAGACATATATAACCAGTTAGTTCAGGAGGAAAAATGAAAGGTAAAATTCATTGGCCGTTAATTAAGAGAATACTTGGAACCCTACTTGTTTTGGCAGGGCTTGTTTTCTTACTTGTAAACTATAAAGCGTGCTACAACGCACACAAGACTAGAGCATATGCAGATCCAAACCAAAAGTTAGTTAAGTTAAAGAGTAACAGTGTTATTAAGCAGAAGTTTTTAGGTCGTGATGGCGAGCTAAAGAAAATCGGAATCTGCATGGATAATATGGGTATGGAAAAAGCGACAGGTAGTGTGACAGTTACTATCTATCACAAAGGAAAAGAAATCTGTACGGATACCATTGAGGCAAACATTATTGAGACAAATAAGTTTGCTTGGTTTAGATTTTTAGATAGACCAGAGACAGAGGAAGATGAAGTATACACAGCAGTGTTTAAGTGTAACGACTTTAAAAATGCACAGGGCTTTGGCGTGTATGTTTCAAGTGTATTTAATCCATATGTTACAGAACCTGGAACTATAGATGGAAAATCTACTCTTAAAACTGATAATGTAAGAATTAGAATGTCATTTATGAATTATGATATTGCATTGTTTATAAAGATGGCACTAATTCTATTAATTGGAATAATTCTTATCTGGCTTCCATACGGAAGAATTCAAGAATTTATAAAGAAGAAAACAAACAAAGAAATTGATCTTCAAAAATGGATTTCAAGAGCATTCTTTGTTACAACACCACTTACAGCATACTTCATTATGGAACTTCTCTCGAAGCATACTATGTCATATGTGGAGGGCAAACTTCTAACTATTGAGGGATGGTATAACATGATGATTTATGCCATCATTTTGGCAGCGGCGTATGCTATCACTAACAGAACACAGTACGCGTCATTAATCACATGGTCGCTCACATTAGTAGTTGGTTTGACTAACTATTATGTAACAGCATTTAGAGGAATTCCAATATTAGTTCAGGACATTATGTCTATTGGCACAGCTAAGAATGTGGCAGCAGGATATGTTTATGAATTTGATATGTGGGTACTTTGGGGCGTGGCGTTATTTGCGGCAGCCGCAGGTACGATGCTCGGTTTAAAACCATATAAGGGTGTTAGATTAAAACTTAGATTTATCCCAGTACTTATCGGTGTGGCTGGACTTATCTTTGGATATTGGTTCTTTGTTCAAACAGAGATTGTGGCAAAGAGCGGTATTGAGGATAGTCAGTGGAAACCACAACTTACATATAGAAAGAATGGTACAGCGCTATCGTTCTTAACTTCTTGGAAGTATATAAAGACTGAAAAGCCAAAGGGATATTCAGTGGATAAGGTTAAGGAGTTAACCAAGAATTATAAATCTGACGTTACTTCAAAAGACAATGCAACCAAGAAAAAGATGCCAAACATCATTGCTATTATGAATGAGTCTTTGGCGGACTTTACATACGACGGTGAGCTTAAGACTACTGAAGATTATATGCCATACTTAAGAGCGCTTAAGAAAGATGCAGTTAGGGGACAACTATTTGTATCGATCGAGGGTGCCAACACAGCAAACTCAGAGTTCGAGTTCTTAACAGGAAACAACATGGCATTCTTTGCTCCAAGAGCAGTGCCATACAACAACTTGCTAAGTGGAATCTTGCCTTCGATGACAAGAACACTCAAGATGCAAGGATACACAGGTAACAATTCATACCATCCATATAAGAGAGATGGTTGGAACAGACCTAATGTTTACTCATATCTTGGATTTGATAACTTCTATTCAGAAGAGCACTACAAAGATGCGAAGTACACAAGAAACTTTGTATCGGACGCTAGTGATATGAAGCAGATTATCAAAGATTATGAGGCTGAGAAAAAGAAGAGCAAAGCTCCTTACTATCAGTTTAACGTTACTGTTCAAAACGACGGTGGTTATATAGGACAGCGAGGCAAAGTAGATGTAGATGTTAAGGTTACAACATCAGGACTAAGTACAGAAGAGAACAACCAGTACATGACATTGGTTAAGCAGTCTGACGATGCCTTCAAAGAATTAGTAGAACATTATAAGAAAGTGGATGACCCTACAGTTATCGTAATGTTTGGTGATCACCAGCCACCTCTAGTAGAGCAGTTCTACGAGACATTGTTTAAGAAGAAACAGTCTGAATTTACAACAGAGGATACAGCTAACTGGTATTCAACACCATATGTAATTTGGGCTAACTATGATATAGAAGAAAAAGAAAATGAGAATATGAGTTGTAACTATTTATCATCATATGTTCTTGATATGCTAGGTGCAGATGTCACTGGCTATAACAAGTACTTGATGGACTTGAAGAAAAAACTTCCAGTGGTTACAGCACTATTCTACAAAGGCGACGATGGCAAGTTCTATGACATTGATCAGAAGTCAAAATATTCGAAAGACTTGAATGATTATGCTATAATTCAGTACAACGAATTGTTTGATCAAAAGAACAGAGTGGATGATTTCTTCTTCTTGAAGGGTGGAGATTATTACATCGAGCCAAAACAATTCTTTAATGAATAAAATAATATAAGCTGTAGTCACGACCATTTGGTCAGAGGAAAGTTCGGTGAGAATCCGACGCAGTCTATCCCTACTGTATTTGGGACGAACGGGAGAATGCTTCACAGGCACCTTAGTAGAGTGATCATAAGTCAGAGTGCTCAGACTATAGCCACATTAGTTCGTAGGCAAGACGAATTAGCACTAGACCTTTTATAGGTTTGGTTTGTTAATATATTAAAAAGTCTTGCGAAAGCAAGACTTTTAATTTTACAAAACGGAGGAAGATAACATGAAGAAAATTATTAGTATGATTACCGCTATTGCACTAGCGCTTACTTTAGTTTTTGTGCCAGTAAATGCACAAGCGGCCACTGCCAAGAGTGCTTACATTACAGTGGAAAAATTAACTATTGGACAAGGACTCCTAGTTCAGCCTACAAAGGCTGAGATAAAAGATGGAGATACTCTCCAGACTGTTTTTGAGAAAGTAATGAAAGATGCTGGATATGAAACGGTGGTAGATACTCAATACGGATACTATCTAACAGGCATTAAGAATGCTGATTCAGGAAAGATTGATATTCCAAAAAAGATTTCAGATATGCCTGATTATGTGAGCAGTTATGAGTGGGAAGGTCAGACATTCTCTACTACATATGTAGCGCCATCTAATGAAAACAATGATGGAAACTTAAGTGCTCCAGACTTAAACCAGTATGCGTACAATGCTATGTCAGGCTGGATGTTTATGGTAAACAATAAAGGCGCGGCAGAAGGCGCAGATAAATTATTAGTAAATGACGGAGATGTCATTAGACTTCATTTCTCAGTTTTTGGCTGGGGCGATGATGTTGGAATTGGATTTAGTGATTCTAATTTGAAACTTGCAAACAAGGACGAGTTAGTTAAAAAGATTGCAAATGTAAAAGATGATCAAACATTTATGAGCATAGCTGCTGCCAAGAAAGCATACGAAGACGGCGTGAAAGTACTTGAGAAATATGACGCTACAGATGCTGAAGTAGCAACTGCAGTTAGCGCTATTGCTAAGTACGAAAAGCCAGCAGAAGTAAAAGTGGCAAGAGCGTCTATTAAGAGCATCAAAAACATCAAAGGCAAAAAAGCAAAGATTACAGTTAAGAAGGTAACAGGTGCCACAGGATACGTATTCAAGTATTCAAAATATAAGAGTTTTAAAAAAGCTTCAAAGAAGACTACAACTAAATTAACTATCAAAACTAAGAAGTTTAAGAAAAAACAAAAATGCTACGCCAAAGTTCAAGCATACAAAAAAGTGAACGGCATCAAACACTTTGGTAAGTGGAGCAAGGTTAAGAAAGTTAAAATTAAAAAATAATAAGCAGTAATGAAAAACAACATCATTAAAAGATTATTTATAATATGTTTAGCGTTAACAGTAGTTCTTCCGGGGACTACTGTTAATGCTAATATTGTATTGTCGAAGAGTGAGACATCAAAATACATAAATGCAGTTGCTCAAAGACAATTAAGAGAAGTTAAAAATCCATCACATAGTTCGGCAGGGGGAGAGTGGACAGTGATGGGGCTTGCCAGAGCAGGCAAGATTACAAACAACTACAAAAACATTTACAAAAAGAACTTGAAAAAGACTTTGGATAATACAAATGGAGAGTTATCCAAGAATGCATTTACAGAATATTCCAGAACAGTAATCGCACTTACATCTATTGGCGAGAATCCATATAACTTCTATGGATACGATGTGATTAGTCCACTAGCAGAAGTGGACAATGTAATAAAGCAAGGAATGAATGGACTTGCTTACGCACTTATTGCACTAGAGTGTGGTGATTACGATAACGTTAGTCCAAGAGCTGGATATGATGGCAAAGTTGGCAACATAGAAAAATATAAAAATTCGCTAGTTAGTTCAGCGCTACCAAATGGTGGCTGGGCACTTTTTGGAAAAAAGGCTGATGTAGATATGACAGCTATTGCTATTCAGGCACTTGCTCCTTTTTATAAAGAGAGCAAAGTGAAAAAAGCGATAGACGAAGGGCTAGAGATAATATCCAAAAAACAAAAAGACACTGGCGGATTTGAAACAATGGGAAACGAAAACTGCGAGAGTTCATGCCAGGTGCTAACAGCAATGTCTTCGCTTAGAATTAGTGTTAAGGATAAAAGATTTGTCAAAAAGAATCACACAGTTTTGGATTCGCTTATGAGCTATTACCACAATGGTTCGTTTAGGCATTTAAAAGGTGGAATGGCAAATCAGATGGCAACAGACCAAGCCCTATACGCTTTGGTTGCATATAGAAATACGTTGGCAAATGACCCTCCACTTTTCAATATGAAAAAAGTGGCGATTAAGAAAAAGGCTAGAAAGCCTGCGTCAAAGAAAAATAAAACAAAATTTAAGAAATCAACAGTCGTTAAAAGCGATGATCAAATAAAGAAAGAAAAAGAAACAAAGAAAAGCAAAAAGAAAATAAGTACTAATAAAAGCGAGCCTACTTCTGAAGTGAAAGCAGAAGAAACTACTAAACAAAATCAAAAAACTAAAGAAGATAAGGCTAGTCCTGTTTGGTTTTGGATAGGATTGGCGGTAATAATGGCCGCAGGAATTGCGTTTACTATTTATAAAAAGGTAGGAAGAAAAGATGTTTAGAAACAATAGAGCAGCCAGAATAATTTTCCCACTTATCATCATTGCACTTTTAGTGGCAGTGATGGAGTTTGTGGACTTTAAAAAAGAAGAAAAGAAAGATGTCATTATTGGAAAGTGTAGTGTTTCAATAGATTGTAAAACTGTGCTAAAAAATAGAGATACTTTGGAGATGGAACTAAGAGATAAAGTACCAAAAGATGGAGTTATCTTAAAAGAGACAAAAGTAGATCTTCACAAGGGAGATACTGCATATGACATTCTATATAAAGTGACAAAAGATAAAAATATTTCTATGGAAAGTTCTGATACTGCAGGAAACAAGTATGTAAAAGGAATTGATAATTTCTACGAGTTTAGCTGTGGACCAGAATCGGGGTGGCTTTACCAGGTGAATGGCAAAAAACCTAACAAGAGTTCAAGTGAGTATAAAGTAAAGAGAAACGATGTGATTGCATGGAAATTTACTTGCAAAAAGGGAGACGTGAAATAAAACGATGAAAGATGAGTTTGGGAGATTTCATCCCATAGCAAACTTAATATTTTTTATCGCGGTCATAGCATTCTCAACGTTTTGGATGCAGGCTGGAATGATAGCCGTGTCGTTTGTGTGCGCCACGGTTTATTATTTTATGCTCAAAAAAAGCGAGGGCATCAAATACTTTTTGACAGTTTGTGTGGCAATGCTTATTGCATCCATTGTAAATCCTCTATTTTCACACAGAGGAGAGACAATACTATTTAGACTTCCTACAGGAAATCCAGTGACGTTTGAGTCAATAATGTTTGGACTTTTGGCGGGCGTGATTTTGGGCGAAGTGCTTTTATGGTTTTCTATGTTTAACAATGTGATGGAGGACGACAAATGGACAGCTACTATAGGGAAAATTGCTCCAACCATTTCAATGATTATAACAATGGTGCTAAGGTTTGTTCCAAAATACACTAAATTCACAAAAAAGACTAGGGACATTCAAGTAGCCAATGGATTTGACAGTGGAAGAAAAATCAAAAATGGAATGCAAGTGTATTCTATTACAGCCACATGGGCACTTGAGACATCCATAGACACTGCAGATTCTATGAAATCTAGAGGGTATGGAAAAACAAAGAGAACAAATTATCACAATTATAAATTTGAGATAAGAGATTTGGTTTTTGTTTTGTGGGTGATAGCGCTTAGTGCACTTATTTTATACATGGCAAACGTAGATAAAATACACACATTCTTTTATCCAACGCTTAGGAATAAAGAATCAGTGATAGTTTTAGTGGCATATATCATTCTTTGCATAACACCAATATTAATTAACATATGGGAGACAATAAGATGGCGTATATTGAGATCAAAGATTTAAAATTTAAATATCCACAAAGTGAAAGAGAGATTCTCTCCGGCATCAATTTAAGAGTTGAAAAAGGAGAGATTGTAGTAGTGTGCGGAAAAACAGGAAGTGGAAAGAGCACACTGCTTAGACTTTTGAAAAAAGAAATAGCTCCAGCGGGAGAAATGAGTGGAGAAATAAATTTTGACGCAGAAAAAATAGGATTTGTATTTCAAAATCCAGAGCATCAGATAGTGACAGACAAGGTGTATGGCGAACTTGCTTTTGCGCTTGAAAACGAGGGAGTGCCTACAGATGAGATTAAACTTCGAGTGGCAGAGATATCTGAATATTTTGGAATTACAGATTGGTATTTCAAAAAAGTAGATGAGCTTTCTGGTGGACAAAAACAGATTTTAAATCTTGCATCAGCTATGGTGGCAAACCCGGAAGTATTAATATTGGATGAGCCAATTGCTATGCTAGATCCTATAGCAAAAGAATCTTTGCTTCACTTGCTTGGAAGAATCAACAGGGATTTTGAAACTACGATTATAATGGCAGAGCACGACGTTAAGAAAGTATCGTACTTAGCAGACAAGATTGTGGCAATAAAGGATGGAATGATCTCAGATGATGTAAGTGAATGGTTAAAGGAAGAAGTAATAGAGTCAAACTCAGAAGAGACAGAAAAGAATACATCACTAGAGGGTAAGAATATTTGGTTTAGATATCATAAAAACGACCCAGATGTTTTGAGAGGGCTAAGTTTTAAAATAAGCGAGGGAGAAACATTTTGCATGTTAGGTGGTAACGGAACTGGAAAGACCACAGCATTACTCACCATAAGCAAAGTGTTAAAGTCCTACAGAGGAAAGGTAAAGACTGATAAAAAGATTGGATTAATGCCTCAAGATGCTAAGCAATTGTTTTGCTGCGAGTCAGTGAGAGAAGAACTAGATAGCGTATACGAAGATGAAAAGAGCAAAAGTGAAATAATAAACACCATGGGCTTGGAGCACTTACTAGAAATGCATCCTTACGATCTAAGTGGAGGAGAGCAGGAAAAATTAGGCATAGCAAAGGTGTTGTCAACTAATCCAGATATCATTCTTCTGGATGAGCCTACAAAGGGATTAGATATTTTTCTCAAAAAAGATATAGCCCAATTGTTTGAAGGACTAAAGAAACAGGGAAAAACTATAGTAGTAGTTACACACGACATTGATTTTTGTAAGAGAGTGGCAGATAGATGTGGACTTTTTGCCCAGGGCGAGTTGATAGGAGTAAGTTCCACAAAGAAATTCTTTAACAATATGAAGTTTTATAAGTAGGAAAGATGAGAAGTTTTACAGGAAACGAACTAAATAGCATGTTTGGCGACAGACTGTATTTGATAGTGTCGGTGGCATTAATTGTACTAGCCATCGTAGTTTTCGTGCGCAGTTTTGAGAAAAAGAAGCCTGGCACAAAGGACGTGGTTATGCTTTCAGTAATGGTGAGTTTGGCTGTGGTGGGTAGACTTGTATTTTTTATGATTCCTCAGTTTAAACCGTGCGCAGCAATCATAATCATCACCGGAATA
The DNA here is from genome assembly GCA_017965495.1 of Eubacterium sp. Lineage (GTDB taxonomy): Bacteria > Bacillota > Clostridia > Lachnospirales > Lachnospiraceae > Eubacterium_G. The sequence goes on from JAGCPW010000088.1 coordinate 13,781, forward strand.
ATGCTTGGAAAACAATCAGGTTTTTTGTGTGGAGTACTTACGGCATTCATCTCTGATTTGTTCTTTGGAATGGGACCTTGGACTGTTTGGCAGATGATAGCCTTTGGAATAATAGGTGTGTTATCAGCACTAATATTTAGCGAAGAGCGCATAGAAAAAATGGGAGACTTCGGCAAACTAATGCTTTGCATATATGGTTTTATCGTGACATTCTTTGTCTACGGAATAATAATGGACACTGCTACAGTGTTTATGATAACGGACAAGCCAAAGGTAGCCACATTTGTAGCAACATACTCTGCCGGAATAGTGTTCAATATGATTCACGGAATTTCGACATTTGTCTTCCTATATTTAATGGCAAATCCGCTCAGCAAAAAAATAAAAAGAGTTTTGATTAAATACAATAATAGATAGTCGATTTGCGATATTTCTATAAACATAGAATGTTATACATTCCGCGTCCAAACACAAGGGCTTTATAATGGAAAAGCCTTTGTATATACGACTAATCTAAAGAGGGGAAGAGATAGGTTTTATATTAAAAGGCGGCAACCCAATGCGGACCAAATATAAGTTTGGTCCGTTTTATTTTTCCCCTAAAATATGGTAAAATTGTCTCTAGAAATACGCGTAATCAAGGAGGTTACTATGGTACATAAAACTATTACTATTGATGTAGCAGAGGGAATAAAACTTCATGAAGCGGCTAATATTGCAAGAGAAATGGAAAATATGGACTGCACATGCGAGCTAATTTATGGCGATAAAAGACTTAATGCAAAAAGCCAGATTAGTATTATTTCTGCTGGCATCAAAAAAGGTGCAGAAGTAACTTTTGAGTGCGACGGTGATGATGAAGAAAAAGCCCTAGCTAAGCTTGTAGAGATGGCTAGCGAGGGATTTAAAGCATAAAAAATAGGAGAGACAGGAGACAATAATGAGCAAACCATTTTATTTGACAACAGCTATAGCGTACACATCTGGAAAGCCTCACATTGGTAATACCTATGAGGCTATTTTAGCGGACGCTATTGTTAGATTTAAAAGAGAACAGGGATATGACGTGAGATTCCAGACTGGAACTGACGAGCACGGACAAAAGGTGGAAGAGAAAGCTGCAGAGCAGGGAGTTACACCTAAAGAATTTGTGGATGAAGTTTCAGGCGAGATTAAGAGAATCTGGGACTTAATGGGAACAAGTTACGACAGATTTATCAGAACTACTGACGAAGATCACGAAAAACAGGTTCAAAAAATATTTAAGAAATTATATGACCAGGGAGACATTTACAAAGACTCTTACGAGGGACTTTACTGTACTCCTTGTGAATCATTCTGGACAGAAGCACAGCTTAAGGACGGCAAATGCCCTGACTGTGGTAGAGATGTTAAGCCAGCCAAAGAAGAAGCTTACTTCTTTAGAATGAGTAAATATGCAGATAGACTAATCGAGCACATAAACACTCATCCAGAGTTTATCCAACCTGAATCTAGAAAGAACGAGATGATGAACAACTTCCTTCTTCCAGGACTTCAGGATTTGTGCGTGTCTAGATCATCATTCAAGTGGGGAGTGCCTGTGGACTTTGACCCAGAGCACGTAATCTACGTTTGGATAGATGCACTTTCAAACTATATTACTGGATTGGGATATGACGCAGACGGAAACCACGATGAATTATACAAAAAATATTGGCCAGCAGATATACATTTGATTGGAAAGGATATTTTGAGATTCCATACTATTTATTGGCCAACATTATTAATGGCGCTAGATATTCCTTTGCCTAAGCAAATTTTCGGACATCCATGGTTACTACAGGATGGCGGAAAGATGAGTAAGTCTAAAGGAAACACTATCTATGCTGATGACTTGGCTAAGTACTTTGGCGTGGATGCGGTTAGATATTTCGTTCTTCACGAGATGCCATTTGAAAATGATGGAAACATCACTTGGGATTTGATGCTAGAGAGAATGAATTCTGATCTTGCAAACACACTTGGAAACTTGGTAAATAGAACTATATCTATGTCAAACAAATATTTTGACGGAGTGGTTGCTGATAAGGGTGCAGCAGAAGATGTGGACGCAGAATTAAAGCAGACTATATTGGACGCAGCCAAAGAAGCTAACGCGAAGATTGATGAGCTAAGAGTAGCTGATGCACTAAGCGCAGTAATGTCAATTTTTAAGCGTCTAAACAAATATATTGATGAGACAGAGCCTTGGGTTTTGGCAAAAGAAGAGGAGAAGGCAGACAGACTTTCAACTGTTCTTTACAACCTTATTGAGGGAATCAATATTGGTGCAAGTTTGCTTAAACCATTTATGCCTGAGACATCAGAAAAGATTTTAGCTCAGATTAATGCAGACTTTAGGAACTTCGACAATATGGAAGAGTTTGGTCTTTACGAGTCAGGCAAGAAGGTTACTGATGAGCCAGAAATCTTGTTTGCAAGAATGAAGATGGATGAGCTTATTGAGAAGGTGGAAGCAGACGCTGAGTAAAACTGGCGACTAGGAGAAAATATGATTTTTGATACACACGCTCATTTTGACGATGAGAGATTCAACGAAGATAGAGACGAATTGCTCGGCTCCATGAGAAATCATGGAGTCGAGTTTATAGTGAATATAGGTTCGGAAATGGATACGTGCCACGATACACTGGATCTAATAAAGAAGTACGATTTTATGTACGGCACACTAGGCATTCATCCAGACTGCGTTTATGATTTGACAGATGACGATTATCAGTGGATAGAGGCTCATATAAATGACGACAAGATAGTGGCAGTGGGCGAGATAGGACTAGATTATTACCGCGAGTACGACAAAGATGTTCAAAAGAATGCGTTCATTCGCCAAATGGACATTGCTAGAAGAAATAATAAGCCAATAGTAGTACACAGCCGTGATGCTGCGCAAGATACCTATGAGATTATGAAAGAAAACCATGCCGAAGAATTGGGAGGCGTAGTACACTGTTTCTCATATTCCACAGAGATGGCTGAGAAGTTTATGGATATGGGATTTTATATCGGAATAGGTGGAGTAGTTACATTTAAAAACTCCAAGAAATTACAGGAAGTGGCAAAAGCTATGCCAATTGAAAGGTTAGTTCTAGAAACTGACTGTCCATACCTTGCGCCAGACCCACATAGAGGCGAGAGAAATGATTCCACATACATAAGTTATGTGGCAGACAAAATAGCAGAGCTTAGAGGCATGAGTACAGAAGAACTAATCAAGACTACCACAGAGAATGCCAAGAGAATGTATAGAATAGAGGAATAATTATGGCATATCTTGCATCTCTAAGAGAGACAAAAGCAATAATAGATAGTTATTCATTCAATTTCCAAAAGAAGTTTGGACAAAACTTTTTGGTGGATTCAAATGTGCTTGAAAACATAATTGAAAAAGCTGGAATAACTGAAGATGACTTGGTGCTA
>JAGCPW010000089.1 GCA_017965495.1 Eubacterium sp.
AATTACTTAAGCGCCTTTTTTAAGTATAAGTATTATTAAATATTAGTTAGTAAACTTATCAATTTGATCATTTACAATATCTTTACCTTCTTTATAAAGGTCAGCTGCAGTATCAACACCCTTATCGATAATATCACTGATATCATCAACTTTTCTCTTAACAGCTCTTTCATACTGTGCAGCTTGAGTCTTTAGACAAATAGTGTCAACCAAGTTAACAACACCAAATGCTGCTAGGAATATACCAATAAACATTGTTTCAGCTAAAGCTCCTGTGAAAGGTACACTCATCATAAGAATACCTAGAATAATTGTTAGGATTCCAAGAATTAAAATTAATACCCAGTTACTGCGTGGAACTTTTTTCAAAAGCATAGCTGCTTTGATATCATATACACCAGCTATAATAATCGAAATACCTAGTGCAATACCCATAAATAATGCCCAAGCAACAGTAGTATCATATGGATGATTGACAAATACAACAACCGCTAAGATACCAAAAATCAATGATAAAACTCCGTAAGCTGTTCCATCATAAGGCAAGTGATATTTACTAGCCTTAATACCAATAATAATCTGTACTATACCTTGCACAATAAAATAACATCCTGTAAGAAGTGCGAAAGTATACATAGCTTCAAATGGTTTGGTCATCATTAGAATGCCTACTATAATAGCAATAATAGATATTGCAATCATTGAATAAATAATAGTGTTAAATTTTTTAACCATGTTTCCCTCCTAAAAAAATTTAATAATCTAATTCTCCGTTCATATTATCTAAAGAATCTATAGTTATTTTACAACCTTTTTCAACATTTTGCATTATAAATTTCATAATATCTTCTGGCACTGCCACACAGCCACCAGTGTATGTTCTATTCACTCTAAAGCTATGAAGGAAAAACGCAAAACCTTTCTTGTACTCACATTCAGCGTTATAACCCATATTTAAAACATACTGATATGCATAATCAAAATCTGAGATATGCTCACTGTTTTCTTTATCTAGGTCAGGAATATCTTTAATGTTAACAAGTTCATTGAAATGTTTGCCTTTGCGTCCGTCACCTGACCAATAATAATTCTTGTCAACCTTTGTGTAATCCATCTTGCATCCTGGATCGTCAGCCAATCCAAAAGCCTTATCAATAGTAAATGTTCCAACAGGTGTATAACACTCTTCTATATTAGCTTTACCTAAACCATCAAGACCAATAAACCCAGGTGTTGCGATAATCTGCTTCCACTTACCATTTTCTTTTTTGTGCATTGTGACATAAGCAGTTGTTTTGTCTACACCTGCCACTACAATTAATTGCTTTGCATCTTTTGTAGCGTCTAGATTTGTAACCCATTTAGGCGAATCAATTACTTTTTGATTTGCAAAATAGTCTGAAGATTCTTTTTTCTCTTCACCACAACCCACCACGCTAAATGCAATTACAGTAATCATTAAAAGCGCTAAAACTTTTTTCATTTTTTCCTCCTACTTATTCCATTTATATTTTTCTATATCAACTTTTCCATTGATGACTTCAATTCCATCTTCTTTTAAAAGTCGTTCCTGCACACCCTCACCAAAAGCAAAGTTGCCAGGAAGTTCACCTTTGGCGTTTACCACTCTAAAACAAGGAATGTTATCTGGGTCAGGATTATTATGCAAAGCATTTCCTACAGCCCTAGACATTTTTTCATTTCCTGCCAACCTAGCAATCTGAGAATATGTAGCAACATGTCCTTTAGGAATTAGTTTGACTGCCTCATATATTCGTTTGGTTGGTGAATCAGTAACCAGATCATAGCTTTCAGCAATCATTTGTTTTATATCTTTATCTGGAACCGTTCCATCTAGGATAATTGTATTCCAATGTTCTTTGTTTTGATGATATCCAGGAATAACAGAATCATAAGTCTTTCGCCAAAAATCTCTCCATTCAGGGTTTACTTTAACATTCAAGTTTATATAACCGTTCCTCTCATAAGTCCAAAGAAACGCCTTTTTGCTCCCTTTAACCCTAATTATTTGCCAGTTTGGGTCATGAAACGGCGCATCTTGGTATGTATTGGGGAAAGACAAACCATATTTAATTGCCTGCTCTCTTGTCTTCATTTTTCTCCTAATTATGAGTCAAAAAACTGTTGTCCATCATCCGTTACTAGTCTATCTGATTTTGGATACTCAAAAATATCATTATTGTTTTTATTTGATTCTAAATAAGATGCAAACTCATTAGCATAGTATTTTGCAAATTCCAAATTATGCATTAGATAATTTCCACAGTTTTCTGGTGTGGTACCTGGAACTTCTTCTGTACTTGCCACTGACTTAAACGAATTTAAAACCAAATCAAAAATCTCTTGTGGGGTATGATTTCCTTTTAAGATTAAATAAAAACCTGTAAGACACCCCATCGGTCCCCAATATATTACTTTATCTTTCCAATTAGGTTCATTTCGAAGATAAGTTGCAATAATATGCTCAAGTGAATGCATAGCAGCAACATCTATTACTGGTTCAACATTAGGTCTTTTTACTCTTATGTCGTATGTAGTAACTTTTTCATCACCTAAATAATCAATTCTACTTGTATATATACCTGGTATTATTTTAGTATGATCTACTGTAAAACTTTGTATTAATTCCATTTTAAAACTCCTTTTAATCTATCTTTCATCATTTAAGAAATGTTTAACTGACTTAATAGGTTCTTTTAATTCAGTTCTAAAAAAATCAGGATAATATTTAATAGGATCTTCTAAATCAATCCAACAAAGAAATTCATCCTCACCATCTTCAGTGAAGCTCATCCCTTTGGGTTCAAAATCTTCTGGTACTTTCATGTAATAATAGTATGATACTTCATATATGAGTTTGCCATTATTGTGAGGCGTATCTCCATAAAAATAATTTTCATGAATAAAACCTAGCCTATCAACTTCTAACTTATGACCGGTCTCCTCTAGCACTTCGCGAACAACTGCTTCTTCTGATGTTTCTCCGAATTTAACTCTTCCGCCAACAGAGTATAAATATTCTGGTCTTTCTTTACAGCCAGCCATTAGTATTTTGTTGTCTTTCATAATGATAGCCCCAACACGAATGTTTATAAATCCATTATCACATGGTGTCGTCATATCAATACTCATAATACCTCCTGTATTAGCCGTTCAATATTTCTTCTACTTGATCTCTTTTTTCGTATAAAACACATCCACCTTTATGATCGTCGGCCAAAATACTACCTGAACGTAAAGCAACAAATAGTTTTGAATTTATCGCTTCTATAAGTGAATGGTCCTTTATATTTATATCTGAATAAGGCGAGAACGGACAAGGTTCAGCTCCTCCATGAGAATTTATGTGAAAGAAACCTCTTCCTGCAGCTATACATCCACCGCTGCTTTTTTCATCGCCAGGGAATGATACAAATACCATTTCAGGATATTGTTCCCTTAGTCGTTTTATTTCATTATTCAAATAATCTCTTTCTTTATCTCCAGGTGCTAATTCGTCACTTTCTTCAGTCACTGGGACATACTCGACATATATTACAGCTTTGCAACCTCTATCAGCTAAGCTATTTATAAATTCGTCAGAAGAAACTTCATTGATATTATCTTTAGTTACTGTAACTGATGCACCATATATAATTCTACGTTTTTTAAACTCATCCATATTTGAAATGAGTTTATCGTAAACTCCTTCGCCCCTTCTTTCATCAGTAACTTCTCTTCCACCTTCAATACTTAAAATAGGAACTAAGTTTCTAAACTTATCAAGAAGCTTAAAATACTGTTCATTCAAATAGGTGCCATTTGTAAAAATAGGAAAAAGAATATCAGAATGTTTTGATGCTGATTCTATAACATCAATTCTTAGCATTGGCTCTCCACCGGCTAGAAGAATAAAACTAACTCCAATATCACTTGCTTCGCTAAACACTTTGTCCCATTCTTCTTGATTTAATTGTTTTTCAGGTTTGGCATCAACAGTGGCTTTATTACATCTTGAATAACAGCCTTCACAATGAAGGTTACATTCACTTGTAATGCTTGCAATCAAAAACGCAGGAACATGAGTTCCGTTCAGTTTAAACTCTGCTCTTTTCTTGGATGCAGACTTGCTAGCCGTAGCAAACTTAACCATAAAAGCACTCTCTTTAGGATTCTTTAAAGTAGCTTTAATGGCATCTTTTACAATTCGTTCAACACCTTTTGTCATATAAGCTTGTATATCAAAGTTCTGGTCCATTCACATTCTCCTGTTCAACTGGAATTGAGATAACCGGTACATTATACCTTTCTTTCTTTCGAGCCTTTATAAAGAATCTAATCATCAATCCTAATAAAACTAAATCTAAGACTGCTAAAGATATTGCTATAAAAGCAAGGTTGTCATTTATTTTTAATAGTTTTGGTTCTAAACTATAATCATATATACCGTGAATCAAATATGGTAACAAGAAACCAATAACGGCATATTTCTTTTTACCTGTATATAGTCTTTTACCATAAAACCATCCCATAATAAATCCGTATCCAATATGGCCCATAGTAAAGCCTCTAACAAGCATAATTGCTGGACTAGCTCCAAAAGCATATGGAATATCTTCAGATAAACCAAATGCTAATCCTATTATAACCATAAATGCTGTGACATCTGCCCAAGTATATTCATAGAATTTCTTCTTTATAAGACCTTTAAACATAAAGAATTTTACAAATTCTTCTACTAATACAAGTACAATAAAAGCATAAAACGCGTGATAGATATACCACACATCTTTTATTATAAAATAATTTACAATTCTAAGAATCACATACAAAACCGCAGAAAGTCCAATAATAGGAAACGTTGCTATAAGTCCTCTTAAAAAACTTGAATTGCAACTCTTTACATATAGTTCATCATCTTTCTTTCGTTTTCTCAACCAAAAGAATATCAGAAAAGCTGGTATTAAGCTTACTAAAAATGCAATTATAGAAATAATCATATGTCTTTCCTTTTATTACAAAATTTTCTCCAAACCTACTTTTTGAGGAACTAATCCCATTTTCTTATAAAACTCTATCGCTCCAGGATTACATTCCCAGACGTTTAAAGTAACGTTATAGAAATCATTTTCTTTGGCGAAGTCTATTACATAGTCATATAGACTTTTCCCAATTTGTTGATTTCTCACTTTTTCATCCACGCAAATATCATCAATATATAGTGTCTTAATGTCTGTTAAAACATTGTGATCTATTTCTTGCTTACAAACACAAAAAGCATGACCTAATACATTTTCATTTTCATCCACACATACAAAAACTGGAGTCTTTTCGTTTTTAAATAATTCCTTTAATTCTTCTCCATTATATTTATATGCAGGACCTTTAAAAATATCAGGTCTAGCTTCATGATGAATCTTATCTATTTGAAGCAATAGTTTTAAGATTCCATCTATATCAGATTCAGTGGCTCTTCTAATCTTATTCATCAATTTATCCATCAAACCGTTGCCCTTAAACCAACAAGTCTTCTCCCTCTCCCATCATTGGAATGTCAACAGCTGTGGCATTTTCCAAGTGAAATACCATCATTTTGTAACCTGTTTCATCATTATAGATGTCTCTTAGTTGTGGCATCATTTCAAGCGCCATCTCAGCATACTTTTCGTCTGTTTCAAAAACAGCAGTTCCAGTATATCTCAACCAATGTCCATCTTCTTTGGCGGAAACTATTTCACACTTTGGATTAGCTACTAATTGTTTATAAACACCTTTAAAGTTACCAATTCCAAATAATACTTTATCGTCCGCTTCAAAATGCAATCCTAATGGTCTAAGTTTTGGTTGATCACCATCTACTGTTGCTAAATAGAAAACTCCTGTTTCATTTAAAAAATCATTAACTTTACTCATAGCAATTCTCCTTTATATATTTTTCTTAGTTAAATCTTTTGAGTAAATATTTCGTAACTATTGTTTACAGCCTTAGCAATCAAAACTATCTTGTTTGCTTTGGCATATTCAATTGATTGGTTTGTAGGCAATGCTTTTGCCACCAAAATAGGAATATTAGCATTTCCAACTTTTTCAATCATATCTAGCGGAACTCTACCTGATGAATATAAAATACAATCGCTAGGATTGAGATTATTCTTCAACATATATCCTATGGATTTATCCACTGCATTATGTCTGCTTATATCTTCTGTTACAAAAACTATTTCATTACCCACAGATAAATAACAACTATGTGTAGAACTAGTTTCAGTATGTAATTTTGAATCTGTAGAAAAATCTTTAACTAAATTCATAACAGATTCGTGATTGATATCAATAAAATCATTCCTCTTTTCTCTTTGAGGAATATTTATATTTTCATTTAATGAAATATAAACATCTACTTCATTATCTTTTGTATCTTTAATATCAATATTATTTATATCTGAATATTTAGATATTTTATTTTCCGCATATAGTCTACCGATAACCAATTCTTCGATATTTAAGTTAGTGCAGAAAATATCTAACTCTTTTATATCATTAACGAATAAATGAACTACAAATTCTTTTAATATTTTCTGATCTATTTGTTCAACCGTTCTATCTTCTGAAACTTTAGAAACAAAATAGTTTAAAACATTACCCATCTTTTTCTCCTCGTAAAATATCTATTCCATGAGCAAGTGTTCCAACAATATGTTCTACGCATTCTTTTACTGCTTTCGGACTGCCTGGTAAATTGATAATAATTGTTCTGTTTCTAATGACGGATTCAGCTCTGCTTAACATTGCTCTGTAAGTAATTTTCAAACTGTAGTCTCTAATGGCTTGGCTGATTCCTGGTACGTTTTTATCACCTGCTCTTAAAGTGGCTTCAGGCACATTATCTCTAATTGAAAAACCTGTTCCGCCTGTTGTAAAAATAATATCCGGCTTTTCTTTATCAGTAATCTCCACTAGTTTATTATATACCATTTCTTCATCATCATTAAGCAAATTATAAGAAAGAATTTCATATCCATTCTCTTTTAATAATTCGCATAACAATGGTCCACTTTTATCTTCGTTTATTCCATCAAAACACCTATCACTTGCTGTGATAACAGATGCAGTATATGGTTTTTTAACAATTGTCATTTCATCTCCCACTTTAAGATTTCCTCCACTCACTACTTTTGCAAAAACTCCTTCTCTGGGCATAATGCAATCGCCAGTCTTTTCTCTAATATTACAACCAGTATGACACTCTTTTCCTATCTGCATTATTTCTAAAACAACATCACCAGACTTAAGTGTGGTTCCAATTGCCATCTTCTTAAAATCAAATCCACTAACCAATAAGTTTTCGCCAAAAACTCCAGCTTCTAAATCAAGATTATTCTTTTCAAAAAACGCTTTTTCTACTTCGTAAGATAAAAGGCTCACTTGTCTTTCAGTTCCAGCATGAGCATCGTTTTCCAAGCCAAAGTTTTCAATTAGTTTACATTCATCAATATTCTTTTTTACTGTCCCTTTTTCTTCACTAATACAAATAGCTTTAATAACGCCCATTTTTAGCCTCCTATCCTATACATATTAGTATCGTCAGCGTTTTGCATCATATTATGAGCTTCTGGTTTTTTATTTATTGCATCTTTTATGACATTTATGATTTTTTCATCCGATTTACCATCTCTAAGTAAACTTTTAAGATCTGCACCGTCATTTTGATGCAGACAAAGTTTCAAATATCCTGTTGGGGTTAGTCTTATTCTATTGCAAGATGAACAGAAATTATTGCTTATAGGACTAATAAATCCTACTCGACCATTAAAACCATCAAACTGATAATACTTAGCTGGTCCATTTACACCTTCAGAATTTTCAATCAAACTGGCTTTTCCAAAACATTCTTCTAACTTTTCTAATACATCTTTATTATCAATCTTTGTAAACTGTTTTCCATATTTAGTTGGCATTAACTCAATAAATCTAACATCTATATTTTTATCATGGGCTAAGTTTGCAATTTCTGCTAATTCATCCTCATTCCATTCTTTCATAGGAACGCAATTAATTTTAGGTTTTAAATTCATCTCTATAGCACAATCTATTGAATCTAGAACTTTAGATAAATTATCTTCGCCCGTTAGTTCTTTATACTTTTCTCTATTAAGAGTATCTAAACTAATATTTACATCATCTATTCCAGCACTTAACAAATCAGCAGACATATCTTTTAACAATATTCCATTTGTAGTTAAAGATATTCTTTCTATCTCATCTATTTGATTAATGTCTGATATGAGTTTGCAAACATTCTTTTTGACTAGTGGTTCTCCACCAGTTATTCTCACACGTTTAATTCCCAACTTAGCAAGCAAGTTGGTTAATCTTGATATCTCTTCTAAAGTCAATATTTCATCGTGTGCCAAGTGCTTCACACCACATTCAGGCATACAGTATTTGCATCTTAAATTACATTTATCGGTCAAAGAGATTCTTAAGTATTCAATTGTTCTGCCAATTCCATCTTTCATTTATCTTTCCAATTGTATAAGATTATTTGGATCTAATTTCAAATAAAAATATTCTTTATCGATATATTCTTTTACTTCTGGCCACTTAGGCTTTGAAACTATCCATGTAAGTAAAGAATCTGGATTATTAGATTCATTACCATATTGTTTAAAGTATATAGATACAGAAAAAGTATCTTCCACAATTCTTTCCGTTACACATTTAAATGTATTCTCAGCAAGCTCATTCACCACTTCAAAGTAATGGGCTCTAAAACCAACATAGTTAAGATTATCTATAGGGTTTGGAATGTTTAAAACAATGTCCCAATCAATGGCACGATATTTATTTTCACTTTTTTCAACTCTAGAAATATTTTTACAACCTGTAAGTCTTGTGGCAACCACAGTTTTTGGATTTTCAAAAAAGTGTTTTTTGTCTTGCACATCTATCAAAGTGCCATCATCCATCACCCCTATAGTGTCAGCAATTCTATATACTTCATTTCTATCATGGCTTACCATTATCACAGGGCCTTTAAACTCGCCAATAATATCAAACACTTCTTGCTCTATTCTAAATTGCAAATAGTTATCTAGGGCTGAAAATGGCTCATCAAGCATAATCAACTTTGGTTCGGTAATAAGCATTCTTGCAATTGCAGTTCTTTGGCTTTGTCCGCCAGAAATATTTGAAGGATAAAGATTTTGTACATTTTCCAAGCCAAAGCGATTAATCATTTCATCCACTTTTTCTTTATCCTTAGCAACACATTCTATGTTTTCTCTAACAGTCATATTCGGAAACAATGCATAGTCTTGGAACAAGAAACCAATTTGACGATCTCTAGTTGGAACATTTATCTTTTCCTTTGAGTCAAACAATACGACATCATCCAAAACTATTCTTCCAGAATCTGGTTTAATAATTCCAGCAATACATTTAAGTGTTAAAGTTTTGCCGCTACCAGATGAACCAAGAATAGCAAATGAATCGTTATTTATTTCGAATTTTGTTTTGAGTGTGAAGTCACCCAAAGTCTTTTCAATATCTACTTGTAACTTCATCACTTTCTCCTTTTAAAACTATCTGTAAATAGGTTCATTGCAATTAGAATGACTAATGAAAATGCAACTACTATTCCTACCCAAAGATATGCTTTGTCGCGGTTGCCGCTTTGCATAAATGAGTAAATGGCAACTGACATTGTTCTAGTTTTGCCTGGAATATTTCCAGCCACCATAATAGTGGCTCCGAACTCACCAAGTGCTCTTGCAAAAGTTAAAACTGTAGCAGCTGCAATACCTGGCCAAGCATTTGGAAGAATTACTTTTTTAAAAATCTTCCACTCACTCAAACCAAGTGTTCTTGCCGCATCTACGTATTTTGGATCAACTTGTTCCAATGCTCCTCTTGTACTTCTGTACATAATAGGAAACGAAACAATAATGGCTGCAATCACTGCACCAGTCACAGTAAAAATTACATCTGCACCCAATCGATCCAAAAATTTTCCTATCGGGGAATTGCTACCAAAAATAACAAGCAAAAAGAAACCTACCACTGTAGGCGGAAGCACCAAAGGAATAGATAAAACACTATCAACTACTGCTTTACCTTTTTTCATTTTGGTTACTAATCTCGCAATCAAAATACCTAAAACAAAAGTTATGACTGTAGAGATTAATGCTATTTTTAATGAAATCCAAAGTGGTGATAAATCCATCTTTTACCTCTTGTTACTTGTATTCGTAAAATCCATAATCTTTAAATACTTTAATTGCTTCTTCTGATGAAAAGAAATCAATTAAGTCTTTTGATTCAGATTTGTTATTTGAACTACTTAATACTCCAACTGGATAAATGATATCGTCACAAAGTCCTTTTTTAGCTGTACTAACGATTTTTACTTTGTCACTTATCTTAGCGTCAGTTTCATAAACTACTCCACAGTCTACCTCACCTGCTTCTACCCAGTTAAGAACATTTCTAACGTCTGTTCCAAAGTTAGCCTTCTTTTTAACATCTTTCCAAACTTTAAGGGACTCAAATACTTGCTTAGCATATTTGCCAGCAGGCACTGATTCAGGATCACCCATACCAAGCATTTTTACTTTGTCTGTGTTTACATCTTCAAAAGATATAATATCTGTTTTACTATCTTTAGGAGTTATTAGAACTACTTTGTTCTCAAGTAGTTTTTTTACAGAATCTTTATCTATCAATTTCTTCGAAGACAAAGTATTCATTTGATCTAAAGAAGCAGAGAAAAACAAATCTGCATTTGCACCTTCTTCTATTTGAGTCTGAAGTGCTCCAGAACTTCCATATGAAAAGTTAAGTTTAATGTCATGTTCTTTTTCGTATTTAGTTTTTAGTTCGCTACATACATCAGATAATGATGCTGCAGCTAAAATAGTTATCTCTTTTGTTTTTACTTCCTTATTGGAACCACATCCAACCAAAGAAAACAATATTGTTACACTTATAATGCTAATTATTATTCTATTTAATTTCATTTTAACCTCTCTTATAATGTCCACTCTTTCCGCCAGTCTTTTCTTCTAATCGAATTTCACTTATAACCATTGTTTTATCGATTGCTTTACACATATCGTAAATAGTAAGAAGTGAAATGCTTACGCCCTGTAATGCTTCCATCTCAGCACCAGTTTTTCCATCAAGCGTTACACTACATTGGCAGAAAATTTTGTTATCAGTTTCGTCAATATCAAAATCTATTTTTACATCAGTAAGAAAAAGATTATGGCAAAGTGGTATCAACTCTGATGTTTTCTTTGCTCCCATAATGCCTGCAATTCTTGCTGTAGATAAAACATCACCTTTTTGAACTTGGTTATTTAGTATTGCGTTAATCACTTCTTTGCTAACTGAAATGCAGCCTGATGCCAAAGCAACTCTTCTTGTCACTTCTTTATCTGACACATCTACCATATTTGCTTTTCCACTCTCATCTACATGTGTTAATTTACTCATAATTAACTCCTCTACTTTCCAAATCCACAATTAGGGAAGTGACACTCATTGCAACCTAGACACATACCACCTTCACCTAATCTTGAAATATCATCTTTGTTTAAATAATCATCCGCTAACAGTCTTGGTAAAACCAAATCAAATGCCGTCCTTTTCTGATACATTACACAACCTGGAAGTCCAACAATAGGGATTTGCTTTCCATTTTGTTCATAATACGCAACCAAAAGCATTGCTCCTGGAAGTGTTGGCACACCATAGCTAATAATGTTTGCTCCAGTATCCTTAATAGCCTTTGGAGTCCTATCATCAGGATCTACACTCATTCCTCCGCTACAAAGAACAATATCTGCTCCATCGTTTATAAATTCCATAATAGAATTCGTTATCATTTCACAGTCATCATTAACGATTCTTTGTCCAAGAAACTCCGTATTGTATTCAGACATTTTATCTTTAATAACTGGGCCAAACTTATCCTCTATTAATCCTTTATAAACTTCACTTCCAGTAGTAACTATTCCATACTTTTTATCTTTGAAAGGTAAAATAGATAGCACTTTATCATTTTTCATTATTTCTTTAGCTTTATTCATTTTGTCTTTTTCAATTACCAAAGGAATAATTCTAGTGCCTGCTATTTTGTCGCCCTTTCTAACTGGAAAGTTTCCATGAATAGTTGCTATCATCATCTCACCTAAAGAATTAATCTCATTTAGTTTCGAAGTGTTAACTTTTAACAAACCATCTATATTTGAAATAATTTCAATCTTCCCCTCAGAAGGCTCACTAAATGAAATAGATGAATCATCACCTATACAAATATCTTTCAAAATGAATGCAGCTTCATCTTCATGTAAAACATTTTCATTGTTTTCCCAGACATAGAGATTTTCCTTTCCTACAGAAAGCAAAACTTCTATGTCTTCTTCTTTTACAATATGTCCTTTTTTGAAA
>JAGCPW010000090.1 GCA_017965495.1 Eubacterium sp.
GATCTTGATTTCCTTACCAGCAACGATAATAGAATCATCTGTAGCTTCTACGTGCTCTGCTAAATCATATTTACCCTGTGATGAGTCATATTTTAGAAGATGAGCTAACATCTTAGGGCTTGTTAAATCGTTGATAGCTACTATTTCATAACCACCACCGAAAATCTGCTTAAGTCCTTCAAAACCTTCAGCGAAAAACATCTGTCTGAAAGCTAGACGTCCAATACGACCAAATCCATTAATTGCAACTTTTACTGACATTTATTTGTCCTCCTAAATTATTAATTTTTTAATTTTTTACAAAAATTAACTCAAGAAATATTCTACCTTTTATAAGGCGAAAATTCAAGCACTTTTTTGTTAAAAATTTATCAAAATAGCACTATTTTTTAGTACTTTTTGTTCATTCCAATTGTTAGTACAAAACCTAGTATTAATCCCGTAATAGCGCCGCCTAAGTGTGCCATCCAGTCTACTCCTGCCGACATATTTCCAAACACCATAATCGCTAAAACAATAAGGCTTCTTATACCAACTGTTTTGTCAAACGAGCTTCGGTTTCTAATCGTTAAAACTATCATTGCGCCAAAGATTGCCATAATAGCTCCAGATGCTCCAACACTTGCTACATAATGATTGGTGGCTATATCGTAGTATGCCGAAAGTGCGCAAGCACCCAATCCTCCGACAAAGTAAGTGATTGTAAATTTAACCGGGCCAAAAGCATTCTCTATTGAATATCCAACAGCGGCTAGCATTAGCATATTGTTAAACAAATGCCCTGTGTCTGCATGCAAAAACATATGCGTGAATATTCTATACCACTCACCATTTTCTACTGCCGGTACATACATAGCATATTGTTCAAACACTGCATTCGGATTTCCTATCATATTTACAAGATAGAAAACTATAACATTTACAAGTACTAGAACTGCTGTAACTATCGGTACTCTACTTCTCATATCTTTTCCTTTCAAGATTTTTTGCACTTATAATAGTACCATTTTTCTCGTTTTATTGTTATACTTATTTAAGAATTATTAAGGAGATATTATGTATTCAGATTTTCACGTGCACAGTGATTTATCTTTTGACTCCAAAGAGCCAGCAGAAAATCAAGTTAAACGTGCCATAGAACTAAATATGGAAAAGATTTGTTTCACAGAACACCACGATATTGGTTGGTGTTATGAAGGATACACTTCTTTAGTTGATATGGACAGATACAATGAAACCATATCTTATTTGCGTGAAAAATACTCTGGACAAATTGAAATTCTACAAGGTATTGAGCTAGGTATTACTAAAGAAAACATTAATGAAGTCAAGGAATATATTGAGAATGCTAACTTTGACTTTATTATCGCTTCATTCCATGAACTAAACGGTAAAGACCCATACTTCCCTGGCTTTTGGGAAGGAAAATCTGAAGCAGAACTAATAGATGATTACTTCCAGGTAACTTATGAGTTACTAAAAGAAATTAAACATGCGGATACTCTAGGCCACATAGACTACATTATTCGCTACTGCCCTAGCCGAGATACAAACTACAATCCAATGGTTGATCAAAAAGAAGTAATCGATAAGATTTTAAATCACTTAATTGAGAGCGATATTTGTTTAGAGATTAACACATCCAACCTCGCCAAAGGTTTTGACTTTGCTCATCCGCATCCAGACATATTAAAGCGATACGTTGAGCTTGGCGGAAAAAAGGTGACTATTGGATCTGATGCTCACCAATCTGACAAGTTAGGATACGGATTTAATGAGATTAAAGAATTGATTGAGGAATTAAACCTCGAAGTAAAACAATAATAAAAAAAGACTAGTTATCACTAGTCTTTTTATTTGCAATATCATTTGTATCTATTGTTTTTCTAAATACGAAAAATCTATCGTATAAATACTCCGTCACTAGATTGCAGGCCATAACCATTAACGTTACAATATTACCATTCAATCCTACAGTTTGTTCCAAGTAGTTTCCACCAAGCGTTGAGAGAGGTGTAAATACTGCGTAGAATGCCGCCACTTTAAGCATTGCTATCGGAATATTGTTTGCGGACTTAAAGGTGTATCGTCTGTTAAATGTGAAATTCCAGAGCACCGATAAAACAAGTGCTGTTAGGTAGCTTGGCCACCAAGGGATTTTAATCAAGTTGTACATCAGCGCGAATGCAATTATTTCTATAACTCCTGCTGATACTGAGAATAATACAAATTTAAGTGTTCTAACTAGTTCTTTATTCATCATAGTGGTGAGTCCGTCTTTCCTTTCATGAAGACTTTAACCTTCTTTCTCTCAGATTTATCAGTGATAATCTTTGGTTTCCAGTTATTTGTTGGTCATGTATAAACATAGCAAGGAATAATCTTGCCCTTCTCTTTTGAAACTTTTCCATCATTAATTGTCAAAGTATGTTGATAAATCATTGTTCTATTCTCTGGATGTCTGTTTCCGCCAAAGACAAAGTTACCCATCGAATATATTATAGTTTTCCCTTTATACTTTTCTAGCGGCTGAAGAACGTGAGGATGATCTCCTATCACCAAATCAGCTCCAGCATCTATCAGTTTATGACAAGCATTTACTTTCCACTCTTCTGGTTTATGAATCGCTTCTGTTCCACCGTGGAAATAAACGATTTGATAATCACTCTCTTTGCTAGCTTTCTTAATGTGCTTCTTTATAGCTGGCACTGCGCCCGCCTGATACATAGTGATTCCTATCACGCCAATTGTATATCCATCTTTTTCATAATAACAAATCTTGTTCTGCTCGCCCCAGTCTACTCCTACTTTGTCGAGCGCTTTCTTTGTGTCCTTATAACCTTGAGGACCGTAGTCATTTATATGATTGTTATCAATTGAAACATAATCAATTCCACCCACTTTCAGAATCCTGGCATTCTTAGTCTTTGTCTTAAACCAGTATGCTTCTATGTTAGGATCTGCACTTTGACCTTTCTCAGAGATGTGTAAGTTTTTACTATCAGAATAAACATTCTCTGCATCAGCTATAGTTAAATCATCATTCTTAAACAAGAAACTAACTTCCGACAAAAAGTATGATGGATCTTTCACATCAGCTACATCATTAAAACAATTCTCATAATGAGTTCTCTCGTCTGTGGCGCAGAGCATATCTCCGACAAAGTGCATTTTTATTTCAAATGGTGCTTTGGTGGTTGGCTCCGGTGTCGTTGTTTCTTTTTTCGTAGTTTCTTTCTTTGCTGTTTCCTTTGTACCACCGCATCCAGTTAGAATAACTGATGCTACTAACACCAAACATATAAGATATTTTAGTTTCATTTTCCGCTCCTTTTCACTGCTAATATAATAACATAAATAACTTTTTTTATGGCACAAAAAATCTCCGACAAAGTTTTCACTCTGCCGGAGATAATGATTAACTATTATTTCTTTGTCACTTTCTTTATCTTAGACCAAGCACCATATTTTGTCTTTCCATTCTTCTTCACATATCCTCTTGCTCTAACATATAATTTTTTCTTGTTTTTAAATTTCTTGGATTTAAACTTGTTATTAATCTTTGTTGTTTTCTTGTTGAATATTGCTTTCTTATTTGATTTAGCCTTTTTCTTTGTTGTGTATACTTTTACTTGTTGTCCTGTGGCAAACCATGTTGGCGTTAAGTTAACTTTAATCTTATTACTCTTCTTGGATGCTTTTATAGCCTTTTTAACTCTCCCTTTTTTTACTTTATATAAAAGTTCTATTCCTTTTCCATCTGATTTGACTGTTCCAGCATATTGATAATTTGCCTTCGTCAAATCCACCCACATAGCAGGTCTTACACCATTAACATATAATTCATCCTGTCTTCCAAGATTTCCACTCTGATCGATAATCCATCCTCTGCAAAGCAAATAGTATCCTCTATTATTTGTATCATACTTTTTATTTACTGAATCTCCTAATTTTCTTAGATTTGCAAACTCTGTGTACTCTGCTTTTACTGTTTCTGGTTTTTTCAAATCAAATGCATATTTTCCATCATTTATTTCATCATACGACAAAAGAAATAGTCTATCTCTATTTAACGATTCTGTTATTGTCTTGCCTTGATAAATCGAAGGATATACTGTTGTTATTGGATGTTTGATTATCGCTTCATACTCCTTGTTACTTGGAGCAATATTCACTGATAATGTATCCATATAACTGTTCATATGCGAACCACCCCAATTAACACTATTAACATTTTCGGGATCTATCTCCGAATACTCAGAATCCTTATTCCTTCCGTACGTATAAACCGACCTGTCCAAGACTTTATCTGACACAAGCAATGCTGCATTTCCTTCTACCTTTAGAACCCTCCACTTTACCGGATCATATTTATAAAAATCTTCCTTATAGTTTTCCAAATCTCCTTCATATAACCTACACGCCAAATACTTGTTGTTATTATCGTATAACGCGTTACCCATCAACTCGTTATGCATTTCCGAATTATCATATTTGAAGGTTTTCGATTTTATTGCTGACTGAGGGTATTTTCCTAACCAAATACAATCCCACACTGAGGTACTGCCAACTTTTACTGGATTATGAATAGTACTTGCTGACGCAATAACGCAGTTAGACATTAGCACTGCTAACGAAATAACTATACAAAATACTTTTTTCATAACACTTCTCCCTTGTTCTAATATAATTCTATTAGCCCATCTTGATAAGTATGTGATAATTGTATTATTCAAACATTAAAATAACATTAGAAAAATAGAAACACTAAATAGATAGTGTGTTTATCCATTCTTTACTTTTAACGTTCCGTCTTTCATTTCTAAAACTTTATCTGCATTCTGAATAGTTGATAATCTGTGAGCCACAATAAATGTAGTTCTTCCGTTCATCATCTTTTCAAATGCACGTTGAATTCTCATTTCTGTTCTTGTATCTATGCTAGATGTAGCCTCATCCAAAATAAGCATTGGTGGTAAGTTAAGCATTAGCCTTGCGATACAAAGTAACTGCTTTTGGCCTTGAGACAAGTTCTCACCGTCTTCTGCCACCATAGTGTCATAACCATCTGGAAGTTTGCTAATAAAGTTATGTGCGTGACACTCCTTACAAGCTTTTATCATTTCTTCATCCGTCGCATCTGGATTTGCAAACTTAATATTATCTCTAATAGATGCATTTCTAACCCATGTATCTTGCAGAACCATTCCAAATGAAGCGCGAAGACTCTCTCTTGTCATATCTGTAATGTCCACTCCATCTATCTTTATGCTTCCACTATCAAGTTCATAGAATCTCATAAGAAGATTTACAAATGTAGTTTTTCCTGCACCAGTCTCTCCCACTATAGCGATAGTCTCTCCAGGCTGAACTTCAAGATTTACATCGTTTAATATCTTCTTAGGTTCTTCTCTCAATCCCTCTTCATTAGGATTCTCATTTCCACGTTTATATTCATATGAGAAATATAGGTGTTCTACATCCACCTTACCCTCTGGATTTTCTAAAACAACACGGCCTTCATCGGAAATGTCTACTTCTTCATCTATAAGTTCAAATACTCGGCCTGCTGAAGCCAAAGCATTTTGTAGCTCGGTAATTACTCCTGAGATTTCATTGAACGGTTTCATATACTGAGTAGAATAAGTAAGAATAGCCATCAATGATCCAACTGTAATCTCAGCATTAGGTCCAGCCACTCCTGTAGCTACGCAAACTAGCCCGCCACAAACAGCCACTCCAGCATAAATTAGATTGTTTACAAATCTAGTGCATGGATTGGTGAGTGATGAATAGAATGTAGCTTTCGTATAACAATCTTCTAATCTCTCATTTATCTCGTCAAATTTTTCAAGTTGGCTTTCTTCTCTTGAGAATGCCTTAACAAGTTTTGCACCCTTTACAGTTTCTTCAATAATCGCTGTTTGCTCTGCACGCACCTTCGACTGTTTTCTAAACATATCGTATGTATGCTTTGCAACGAACCTTGCAATCACAATTGAAAGCGGAGTTAAAACAATAACTACTAATGCCACTTTCCAATTGATAAGCACCATAAACACGAGCGTCAAAAGTATTGTCATTATTCCTGAGAAGAAACTAGTGAATCCCATCAAAAGTCCATCCGCTAGTTGATCCACATCAGTAATAATCTTACTAATCAATTCACCCTTTGAATGTCTATCAATATATTTAAGTGGAAGTTTTTGAATCTTACAGAAAGTTTCCTGTCTGATATCACGAATTAAATTGTAAGTAATCTTGTTATTGATAACTCCCATTATCCACTGAACTAAGCAGGCTAAAATTACAACTATCAAAATGATAATCGCTGTCTTTGTAACTTCCTTAAACTCAACTTTACCTTTGCCGATGATATGGTCTGTGGCATCACCAATAATCTTTGGCACATACAAAGTGGCAACCACAAAAACAAGCGAAAGAACAATTGAGATTGCTAGCAATACTCTATATTTCTTTAGTCTTTGGCCCAGACGTTTTAGGGCATATTTACTACTCATATGCACCTCCTATCTGGTCCGTATAAATGTTTTGCTTGTATTGGGACTCATGAATTTCTTGGTAAACTTCGCAAGTATCAAGCAATTCTTTGTGCGTACCTTTTCCCACTACTCTTCCTTCTTCCAAAACAATAATCTCGTCCAAATCCATAATAGAATTTGTTCTTTGAGAAACGACAAACATAGTGGTGTTTGTAAGTGACTTTAGATTAGTTTTTAGAAGTGCATCTGTATCATAGTCAAGAGCCGACGATGAATCATCCAAAATCAAAATCTTTGGATTTCGAACCAACGCTCTTGCAATAGTTAGTCTTTGACGCTGACCTCCTGAGAAGTTCGAACCATTATCCATAACTTCTGCATCCAGCCCTCCTTTGTCTGCGACAAAGTCATATGCGCATGCAAGTTTAAGGGCATTTTCCATCTCCTGCTCTGTTGCTTTTTCATTACCAAATTTCAAGTTGCTTCTAACAGTTCCTCTAAAAAGCATCACATCCTGAGGAGTGATTCCAAACATCTGTCTTAGGGAACTTAGTTCATATTCATTTATGTTTTTATCTCCAAGTTTAATGGCGCCATCAGTCACCTTATAAAATCTTGGAAGAAGATTTACAAGTGTAGATTTACCAGAGCCAGTCGCTCCTATAATTCCAATCTTTTTACCCTTGCCTGCTGCAAAAGAAATATTTTCTAAAACATTTTCGCTAGCACCTGGATAAGCCATTGAGACATTTTCAAAAATAATCATCTCGTTCATACCTGGCTTTTCTTCACCGTCATTTGCTTCCACTTCATAATCTAGCACTTCGTTTACTCTGTTTGCGCTAGCAAATGCTTTTGTAAGATTTATAATAAGCGCTGCCAATTTTACAAGCTCAACCAAAATCTGAAGCATATAATTTACAAGTGCAACTATTTGACCTTGAGTTAAGAATCCAGTGTCCACTTGTTTTCCACCCACCATCAAAATAGCGATTATTGCTAGGTTAATAATTAGGTAAGTGCCAGGATTCATAATAGTAGCCACTTTACCTGCAAACACTTGGAATTTATTTAGTGTATTGTTTTGCTCTCTATATTTTTCTATTTCACTCTCTTGTTTGTTAAAGGCTCTTATTACTCTAACGCCAGTTAGGTTTTCTCTAGTAGAAACCATAACCTTATCAAGTTTCTTCTGAACCTTATTGTAAAGCGGAATAGTTACGACCATTATTCCAACTACCAGCAAGGCTAGTACTGGAACACTTATGACAAAGATTAGCGCCATCTTAAAATCAATAGTGAACGCACAAACTACTGCCCCTATCACTATGACAGGAGATCTCATAAGTAGCCTAATACTCATATTCACTTGCGCCTGAATCATATTGATATCAGATGTAAGTCTAGTAATTAATGATGAACCACCAAATTTGTCTAGGTCTTTGTCGGACAAAAGTGTTACTTTCTTAAACACGTCATGTCTTAGTTTTGTACCAAATCCACCCGCAGCTTTGGCTGCCATATACTGTGCAATTAACGCGATAACAAGCCCAATAATTGCAAGCGCAAATAATAAAGCCCCCATCTTCCAGATAAATGCTGAGTCATCTTTTCTTATTCCGTTGTCAATTAATAATGCGACCACAATAGGAACAAGCAAATCAAACACAGCCTCAATCATCTTTAAGATTGGAGCCAAAATTGACTGAAGTTTATGCTGTTTTAAGTACTTCAATAATCTAAACATACTCGTTAGTATTATAACCCATTTTATCTTGATTTTGCATACCTATTTTGATAGTATATATGGGATGTTTTTATTGATTATTTCCTATTAAATAGGATTTTAATAATTATTTTTTGAGGAGAGATATTATGGTTAAAACTTATGATGATTTACTAGCAAAAGTTGCTGCTTGTCCAGT
Source organism: Eubacterium sp. (assembly GCA_017965495.1). Lineage (GTDB taxonomy): Bacteria > Bacillota > Clostridia > Lachnospirales > Lachnospiraceae > Eubacterium_G. Next base: position 8,429 of record JAGCPW010000090.1, read on the forward strand.
GAAAAAAGTTGCTGTGGCTTGCGCGCAAGATGATGCTGTATTAGAGGCTGTAAAAGCTGCTAAAGACAGAAATATTGCAGATGCCATTTTGGTTGGTGATGAGCAAAAGATTAGAACTATCGCTGACGTTTTGAAAATGGATGTAAAAGATTTTGAAATTATTGACGTGAAAGACACATACGAGGCTGCTCTTACTGCTGTTAAGTTAGTGCACGATGGAAAAGCTGATATGTATATGAAAGGTCTTATCGATACTAAGTCATTCTTAAAAAGTGTCCTAGACAAAGAAGTTGGTCTAAGAACTGAGAAGACTTTGTCTCACGTTTGTGTATTTGATATTGAAGGTATTGATCGTCTTCTATTCTTGGCAGATGTGGCATTCATTCCATATCCAGACCTTGAAACTAAGGCTAACATTATTAGAAACACAGTTGAGATTGCACAGGCTTGTGGAGTTGATAATCCTAAGGTGGCACCTCTTGCTGCTGTAGAAGTTGTTAATCCAAAGATGCCTTGTACTGTAGATGCTGAAGAGCTTACTAAGATGAATGAAGCAGGCGATATCAAAGATTGTATAGTGGATGGTCCACTTTCACTTGATTTGGCTATTGAGCCACAGGCTGCGTTCCACAAAGGAACAACAGATAGAAAGATTGTGGGAGATGCTGACATTCTTCTATTCCCTGACATTCAGGCTGGTAACATCACATATAAGAGTTTAGTTCACACTGCACCATGTAAGAACGGAAACATTTTAACAGGTACTAAAGCTCCTGTTATTCTTACATCACGTTCTGACGAGTTTGAAGCAAAAGTTAACTCTATTGCACTTGGTGCTGTAGTAGCTGAAGAGTTAAATAACTAAAGATTTTTTAATAGCGTTGTGTTTTGCAACGCTATTTTTTATAGGAGGATATTATGAGTTACAAAATATTAATTATAAACCCAGGTTCTACTTCTACTAAGATTGGTGTATACGAAGATGAAACTCAACTTATGGAAGAGACACTTCGTCACACTACAGAAGAGATTGCACAGTATGACACTATCTATGATCAAAAAGATTTTAGAAAGAACGTCATTCTTGATGTGTTAAAAGAAAAAGATGTAGACCTTAACAGTATTGACGTAGTTGTAGGTAGAGGCGGTTTGCTTAAACCTATTCCAGGTGGTACTTATGCTACTACTCCTGAACTACTAGAAGACCTAAAGATTGGAAAACAGGGACAACATGCTTCAAACCTTGGTGGTTTACTTGCACATGACATCGCATCAGAGATTGATGTTCCATCATATATAGTAGACCCTGTGGTTGTGGATGAACTACAAGACGTAGCTAGACTTTCAGGTCATCCTTTGATGGAGAGAGTTTCTATATTCCATGCACTAAACCAGAAGGCTGTTGCTAAAAGATATGCTAAAGAAACAGGCAAAGCTTATGATGAACTAAACTTGATTGTTGTTCATATGGGTGGTGGCGTGTCAGTAGGCGCTCACAAAAATGGACAAATCATTGATGTAGCTAACGCTTTAGACGGTGATGGTCCTTTCTCACCAGAGAGATCAGGTGGTCTTCCATCAGGACAACTTATGAAGGTTTGCTTCAGCGGAGATTACACTCAAGCTGAAGTTGGAAAGATGATAAATGGAAACGGTGGTTTCAATGCATACCTTGGAACAAACGATATGCGCGAAGTAGTTGAGATGGCTAAAACAGACGAAAAAGCAGCTTTGGTAAGAGATGCATTCCACTATCAACTAGGAAAAGAAATCGGCTCTATGGCCGTAGTATTAGACGGTAAGGTAGATCAGATTATTCTTACAGGTGGTATTGCTTACAATCAAATCACATGTGACTACTTCAAAGATCACTGCGGATTTATTGCTCCTATCACTGTTTATCCTGGAGAAGATGAACTTCTTGCTCTAGCACAAGGTGCACTAAGAGTAATGAACGGCGAAGAGGAAGCTAAACAATACTAAATCAAATAAAATGCAAATAAAAAAGGGAAATGAATATAAATTCATTTCCCTTTTTTTATGTCACTTGCTAGTACACATTACATTTCGATACTAGATGCTCTCTTATTTAATTCATTTTGAATTAGAGCATATGTAACGATACTCAATCCAACAACATTTAATATGATATAAATAATACCTGTGTTGGCTTGTGTACCGTTTAGTCTATCTACACGCTGTCCCTGCTTATAAACCCAGAACCAACCGTAGATACCACATGTAACAAGTGTTAGCAAGAATACTACTGCACCTGATGTATTATCACCATCATTAGCCAAAGCATTCATATCATCAGCCATTACAATTAGCCAATAAATACCAAATAGTCCACATGTAATTATAGTAAGAATAATGTATAGTGGAATACTTCTCTCAACTATTTTTCTATCCATGCTTAACAATTCTCCCTTCATATATTCTTGTATAATTATAATATAATAGTTGAACTGTCACAACAAAAAATTAACAATCAAAAAAGCTCCGAGTTAAAACTCGGAGCTTCATTTATTATTTGAAAAGTATTATGTTTATTTGTTAGCGATAGCTGTTTTAATCTGCTCTGTAAGCATTGGAACTATCTTATTAAGATCTCCTACTACACCGTAGTCAGCTACTTCAAAGATTGGAGCATCTGGATCTTTGTTGATAGCGATTATTATATCAGCTTCTTCCATACCTGCTACGTGCTGGATAGCACCTGAGATACCGATAGCGAAGTAAACCTGTGGACGAACTGTTTTACCAGTCTGACCTACCTGAAGGTCTTTTGGCATCCAACCGTTATCTACTACAGCTCTTGAACATGAAACTGTTCCGCCAATAGCATCTGCTAAGTCCTGAAGAATGCTGAAGTTCTCTTCTGAACCAACTCCACGACCACCTGATACCAAAATCTTAGCGTCCATAATGTCTTCAACATCAGATACAGCCTTAACGATATCAAGAATCTCTACAAACTTATCATTTGTTTTGATTTCTGGGTTAAACTCAACCACTTCTGCCTTCTTGCTATCATCAGGTTCATTCTTCTGCATAACACCTGCACGTACTGTAGCCATCTGTGGACGGTTGTCAGGACATGCGATAGTAGCGATTGTGTTACCACCGAAAGCTGGACGAGTCATAAGAAGCTGATTATGCTTCTGCTCTTTTCCAGGAATAGCAACTAGTGGGAAATCACCAATCTCTAACTGTGTACAGTCAGCTGTAAGACCTGTAGCCACTCTAGCTGAAACTGTAGGACCTAAGTCACGACCAATTGCTGTAGCACCTACTAGCATAATCTCTGGTTTGTACTCTTCAATTACTGCTGTAAGAGCTTGAGCGTATGGCTCTGTCATATATGTTTCTAGTGCTGGGTCATCTACCACAATCACTCTGTCAGCACCGTATTTAGCCAAATCATCAGCTAAACCTTTTACATCTTTACCAAGAAGTACTGCTGTAACAGTTTTCTCTTCTAAGTTTTCTGCAAGTCTTCCTGCTTCACCAAGCAACTCAAATGCGATAGGGCTAAGTTCGTTATCTACTTGCTGAGCGAAGACAAATACGCCTTTGTAATCTTCTAAATTAATATTCTGCATAACTTTCTCCTCCCTATATTATGTGCTTAGTTAAAAGCTTGTCCATAATGTAGTCAACTGACTCATCTGGAGTATCTAACTCTACCTTCTCACCAGCACCTTTACGTACTTTGTCAGATGCCTTAGCAATCTTTGTAGGAGAACCGTTAAGACCTAGGTCACCGTCTTCTACATCTACAAGGTCTGCTCTTGAGTAAGTAGTAATTTCTTGTTCCACTGCGTCAAAGATTCCACCTGGTGTCATATATCTTGGCTCATTTAATTCTGAAAGAGCTGTGATAAGACATGGAGTCTTTGCCTTAATGTTGTGATATCTATCTTCGTACTGTCTCTGTACGATTACATTATCGCCATCAATCTTGATATCTTCTGCGTATGAAATAACAGGGATATCTAAGTGCTCCGCTATCTGTGGTCCAACCTGAGCTGTATCACCGTCGATAGCCTGACGACCTGTAATAATGATATCGTAATCTAGGTTTCTGATAGCACCAGCTATGGTAGTAGATGTAGCCCAAGTATCAGCACCACCTAGTACTCTATCTGTTACTAACACACCATTATCTGCACCCATAGCCAAAGCTTCTTTTAGTACTTCTGCAGCCTTTGGAAGACCCATTGTAAGTACTGTTACTTCAGCATCATATTCATCTTTTAATCTAAGAGCTGCCTCTAATCCTGCCTTGTCATCTGGGTTCATGATAGCAAGCATAGCTGCTCTGTTTAATGTACCATCAGGATTGAACTCAACGCCACCCTTTGTATCAGGTACTTGTTTAATACAAACTATAACTTTCATTTTGAGTCCCTCCTTACTTTAATAGATTAGCTGAGATTACCATACGTTGAACTTCTGATGTTCCTTCATAGATCTCTGTGATCTTAGCGTCTCTCATCATACGCTCAATGTCGTACTCTCTAATGTAACCATAACCACCGTGTAACTGAACTGCCTTAGTAGTAACTTCCATAGCAACCTCTGCAGCGCAAAGTTTTGCCTGAGCAGCTTCTACTGAATAAGAAGTCTTACCATCTTTCTGGTACTCATCTTTCTTAAGTGCAGCTTTATAAACTAATAGCTTAGCACACTCTACCTTTGTAGCCATATCTGCTAGCTGGAACTGAGTATTTTGGAAAGCACCAATAGTTCTACCGAACTGTTTTCTCTCCTTAACATACTCAACTGTTCTTTCTAGTGCACCCTCAGCAAGACCTAGAGCCTGTGCTGCGATACCAATACGTCCACCGTCAAGTGTGTGCATAGCAATCTTAAATCCTTGACCCTTTTTGCCTAGGATGTTTTCTTCTGGAATTCTGCAGTCTTCAAAGATTA
>JAGCPW010000091.1 GCA_017965495.1 Eubacterium sp.
CATTGCGCTTGCAATGGTTATTACTTCGTTATCTTTTACACCAGCTTTTAGTGAGAGTGTTGTTGCTGATATGGATGAATGTTTCAGTGGCCCTAGCTCGGAAGCTGGTCTTTCAACGTGGAATTGTGTATATTACGGCCGCTACTTCCAAGATGATAGCAAAGTAATGTTACCTATAAAATGGAGAATCTTAGAAAGTGATGATGATTCTTTATTGTTACTAGCAGATAAGAACTTGGAAAATATTTCATATAATACAGCTGCTAGTAATGTTAGTTGGGAAAATTCTAGCCTAAGAACATGGCTGGGAGAGAATTTCTATGAATCAGCATTCAATACTAATGAGAAGGCTGATATTTGTGATACACCTATTAATAATAGTAGTGTAAAAACACTTCCTGATAAAGCAACTAATGTTAACAATATAACCATAACAGAAGATGAATCTACATTTACAGATAAAGTATTTGTTTTATCTGTAAGTGATGTATTAAATCCTGAGTATGGATTTGTAGACAACAATGGAGCGTCTGCAACACGTGCTTCAGGCAATACTCAATATTTGGTTGACGATGCTGATGTATATAGCAAAGAGTATAGTAACAATGGTAAATGCGGTATTTGGTGGCTAAGAACAACAATCGGAGCAGCAGGATCAGGTAAGAACGCTGCCCGTGTTGATTACGATGGTGCCGTTAAAGGAAAGCAATGTAATGGTATTAATGCATGTGTAAGACCAGCTATTAGAGTTGATAAAAATTCTAATTACCTTCACTATGCAGGAACAGTTAGTTCTGACGGTACTGAAGAAGCTTCTTCTGAAGGATTAATATCATTCTATTTCGATAACAAAACAAATGAATTGACAGTATTTGGAACAGGAGATATGCCTAATTATGGCAAGGGCGAGTCTCCATGGGCAGAGTACGCTAATCAAATAGAGAGCGTTAAAATAAGTGATAAAATCACATCTATTGGATCATACGCATTCGAAGGTTGTAAAAACCTTGAGTATGTATATGTTCCAGATAGTGTAAAGACTATAGATAATAATGCATTTTATAATGCAAGCTATGGATTGTTTATTTCAGTGGCGGATGATACTACTGTAGATAAGAGTAAAATCAACTGCACATCAATAAGATCAGAATCATGGCCACTTGAGGTAACTAACCTTAGTGCTCCTAAGAATGAAGATGGTGGAGAATATCATGTTACTTGGTCTGCACCTGTAGTGAATAATGAAGCTGTAACAGGAATCCAGTATAGAGTATATGTAGATGGTGTATTGAGAGATACTTTTGACTCAGTACCTAGCGAATATACAATTGACTTTGGAAATGACACTGCCGATCACAAGATTCGTATATCTACGATTGTGACAGGTAGTAAAAATAGAAATGTAGAATCAAAAGGAAAGTCTGTTAGGACTAAATTCCATAACGTAGATGGAGCATCTTATGATAGTGCTTCAGGATGGACAACATGGGGTAGAGTTTACTTTGGACACTACTTACAAGATTCTAACGGTAAAGGTTGGTATAAGAACCAACCAATTCAGTGGAGAGTGTTAGGCAAAGACGGAGAAGGCTATGCATTGTTAATAGCTGACAAGAACTTAGATTGTGAGCCATACCATCATACAAAAGCAAATGGTGTTACTTGGGGAAATTGCGATTTGAGGAATTGGTTGAATAACGATTTCATGGATGCAGCATTTACAGATGAAGAGCAAGCTATGATTGAGTATACTGACACATCTTCAGATACTACAAAGATTGGAAAAGCTGATAATAATAATGGAACAGATAAAATCTTCTTATTATCACAAAAGGATGTTTCTAGTGAAGATTATGGTTTCCATTATGGAGTAAATCAAGCAGACAGCGAGAGAGTAGCAAAAAGTACAGACTACAATATTAATTATAAGAACATTCACTTGATTTCAGGTGCTGGCCAGGAACAAAATGATTATCATAACTGGTGGCTTCGTAATAACGATGCGAACAATAATGGATATACTTACAGAGTAGATTACGATGGAACAGCAAATCAAGGTAGAGAAGTAACAGCTACTCACGTTGGTGTTAGACCAGCTATTAGAATCAACTTGTCAGCTCCAGCTATTTATGATGCGGGATCAGCTTCTGCATCACAAACTGAAATGGATGAGCAGCAAGAAGATTTGAAATATACAATAAGAATTGATGGCAAGAGAGTTGCTAGAGTGGACGCTGGACAAAGCTTCACGTTCCCTACAGAGCTTGAAGGAAGAGCAAAAGATGGGTATGTGGATTATAACAGTGATGGCTCAGATATTATCAAACCAGGAAGTTCTGTTGCTATCAACTCAAATAAAAACTATGTTTCAATAGAAGCATCAATTGAAACTGCAGATGCTAGAAGTATTCGTTTGAAAGAGGATGAGGCTGGAATTCAGTTCTATTCAACAGTTAGAATAAACGGAAACCACGAAATCAGATCTAGCTCATTTGAATACGGCACTATACTAGCGATGGAAGATGACTTCAATATTTTCTATGGCGGACTATATGATGATTTTGTATTAGACGAAAGAATAGACTATGGTTGCGCAATTAGAAAAGATATGACACAGTATCCAATCTGGAAAGATGGAGACGCTGGTAAAGAAGCAGGAGAGTTTATTGGTCAGCTAAGATATCACAAAGAAGGCTTTGATTATGACCAAAAATTCGTTGCTAGAGGATATCTAATTATTAATTATACAGATGGAACTAGCAAGACCATTTATTCAAATAGTAATATCACTCCAAGATCAGTGAGAGAAGTGGCTATTAGAATAAAGAATGATTCAAACGAGTATAACAGTTATACTGCAGAAGAAAGAGCAATGATTGACGAGATTATAGCAGCTGAATAATACGTTATTTAAAAGTGTAGAGGGAAGAATTATGAAGAAGAAATACGAGAAACCATTTTTTAGTACAATACAATTGGACGAACTAGATGTGATTACAACTAGTGGAATGGATATGCCAGATAGTCCAAAAGCTAAAAGATTAGCTCCTAAGTCACAAGGGGGTCTTATTGATGACTCTGATACTGAAGGCTGGACAGGTTTTGGTTTCTAATTATAGCTGAAATAATCATTATTTAATAATAAAAAACAAGGAGGTATTCGAAAGAATATCTCCTTTTTTATGCTTTAAAAAACCTCAAATAATTGTTATGATAGTATATAGTAAAAGGTACGGAAAATTGATAATTATATGTAGTTTTAAATTTTAGATTTTCAAAAAGTACTATAATGTATTTAAAGTATTAAAAGGAGATATCGGTTATGAAAAAGTATATGAAAATTGCAGCTATAGCAATGGCATTTGTTATGGTCATAACATCAGCCTTTGTTGGAACTACTGCTTTTGCGGCTAAAAGCAAAGTTAAGAGTGTTACAGTAAAGGGCGCTAAGAAAAATATGACTTTCAAAGTCGGACAAAAGAAGACTTTCAAAGTTAAAGTAAAAGGCAAAAAAGGAAAGAAAGCTTTCACAGTTAAGTCATCAAACAAAGCAGTAGTAAAAGTAAAGAAAAAAGGCAAGAAAATTACTATTACAGCTTTGAAGGCAGGAAATGCTAAAGTAACAGTTAAGGCTAAGAAGAATAAAAAGAAAAAATATGTAATCAAGATTAAGGTTACTGATAAGAAAGCAACTCCTGCTCCTAAGCCAGCAGAGCCTACAGTGAAACCACCAGTAGAGCCTACTACTGTAGCTCCAGTAGAACCTACAGTATCACCTATAGATCCAACTACTGAAGCAGAACCTACAGTTCAGCCTACTACTAAAGGACCACTTGAAACAAGGGACTCAATAGGTGGAATGGACGATGGTGATGGAGACGATATTGAAGATTTGACCGATAAAAGACCATAATTAATAATTAACAATAAAAGGAGATATTCGAGAAAGAATATCTCCTTATTTTTTTGATTATATTCCCTTAAAAATATTAACAAAAGCCCATATTCACTTTATTTGAAATGATAATAATGGTATAATAATGGGCGTTGTGAGGAAGTTAGATTGAAATAGGAAAGAGGTAAAAAATGGGTGGATTTTTTTCAGTAGCATCTAAAAACGATTGTGTTTTTGATTTGTTCTTTGGAGTGGACTATCATTCACATCTAGGTACTAGACGTGGTGGTATGGCAGTGTACGGAGAGGACGGATTTAATCGCGCAATTCATAATATTGAGAACTCTCCTTTTAGAACAAAGTTTGAAAAGGACGTTCAGGAGATGAAAGGTAATCTTGGTATTGGCTGTATTTCAGATTACGAGCCACAGCCTTTGATTATCCGTTCACATCACGGTGCATATGCACTTACTACAGTTAGCAAGATTAACAATACAAAAGAGTTGATAGAAGAACTCTTTGACGATGGTCACGCACACTTCCAAGAGATGAGTACTGGAGAAATTAACGCTACTGAACTTGTGGCCGCTCTTATTAATAAAAAAGATAACTTTATCGACGGAATCAAATACGCATTGGATGTAGTAGATGGTTCTTTGTCGATGATGATTATGAATAAAGAAGGCATCTACCTTGCAAGGGACAAGAAGGGTAGAACGCCTATTGTGATTGGTAAAAATGAAGAGGGCTTTTGTGCATCGTTTGAGGACTTTGCCTATAAGAACCTTGGATATTCCGATTACAAAGAAATGGGTCCTGGCGAGATAGCAGTGATGACGCCAAAGAATGTGGTTACGCTGGTAAACCCAGGCAAAGACATGAAAATTTGTACATTCCTTTGGATTTACTATGGATATCCAGCAAGTTCATACGAAGGTGTGAATGTTGAGTGGATGAGATACGAGTGTGGAAAGAGAATGGCCAAGAGAGATAATGTGAAACCAGATGTGGTAGCGGGAGTGCCTGATTCAGGACTTGCTCATGCTATCGGTTATGCCAATGAATCTGGCGTTCCATATTCAAGACCATTTATCAAATATACACCTACATGGTCTAGATCATTTATGCCAACTATCCAAAGTAAGCGTGATTTGATTGCTAGAATGAAACAGCTAGCAGTGGAAGACTTGATAAAAGATAAGAGTCTATTGTTGATAGATGACTCTATAGTTAGAGGAACTCAGATGAGAGAGACTACAGAGTACTTGTTTGA
>JAGCPW010000092.1 GCA_017965495.1 Eubacterium sp.
AGAGGTAACGTCATCCACAGCCTAGATTTTCCCCACATCCCACCGCCTGTGGCGAAACATTTGTTCGAAGATTGGGACAGTTTGTGGACATTGGTGAAATTGTGTGAAATAAGTGATGTAATGTAACAATTCGTAAATACGATAACGTAAATACGGATTGTGTACAATCTGTGAATTGTTTGTAAATTGAATCGTATTTTCGGAATTATATAGATTTTGTAATACAGAACGTTTATAATCTTATCTTGAAAGGTAGGTGATTTGTTATGAAGTACAAAAAGGATAAAAATTTTATTATCCAGGTACGAGTGACAGAAGCTGATTTGCTATTAATTGATGAAATGGCAGCAAAAGAGAAGCGAACTAGATCTGAAATGTTAAGGTCATTCATCAATAGGGGGGTAAGTGATGGCAAAGAAGCAAAAGTCGCAATATAGGCTAGAGCTTGAAAAAGAAGTTAAGCCTATGCTTGCAAAAGCAAACATGATGCTTTTGAACCTAGAAACCTTAAGTAAGCAAGAAGGATATGAGGGTGTTGACGATTTTGCTTATAGAGTGGCACTTAAAAACATAAGAAACATTAGAGGAGAAGAATATAAAAGGTTTAATCTACCTAAAAATATCCATCAGTTAGAAAAAACCAAAAGGGCACTTGAAACGTTTTTAGGTTCAACAACATCAACCAAAAAAGGCATTGTTTCAGTATATGAACAAAATGCCAAAACTTTAAATGAAAAATTTGGATCTAACTTTTCCTGGCAGCAAATGGGTGCATTTTTAAAAGCTGCAGGATTTGAGGATCTAAAGAAAGAATTTGATTCAGAGACAGCAATTATAATGCTAAAAGAAATGGTAAATACTGCCAGTTTGACAAAAGAAGCTTTTGTTGAAAAGCTTCAAAATCATCAGATTAAGGAGTTGGATGAAGTCGATTCAGATACACTTGCAGAATGGACAGATGCAAATGTTGAATGGGATGACATGTTTCCAGTTGAATAATGAAAGATAGTTTATTACTTCAAGAAATTAATAGAGCCAACTACCTGAAAGATAATTGGCACTATAAAAGGTATTTTTTTAAAGATTTCAACTATAAGATACTACAAAATGCTATTGTTCGCAAATTTAATCATTATGGTAAAGAAACATATAACGATATTACCATGATGATAGATACAGAAACATCTAAAAAACGAAAAGATTATTATAAAGATGTAGAACATAAAGATAGAAATGGTAAAAAGTGGATAGAAAAGGTTTATGTACCAGCTGATAATCATGTGGTGGTATGGACATTATCAATAAGGCTATTTGACCTTGATATAGCCACATTATACGGACGTAAACCATCTGAGCTTATAGAATGTATCAATTTAATATTAGAAGTCTTAAATGGCAAATATACGCTTTTTTATGTGCATAATTTAAGTTTCGATTATACCTATTTAAGAAAATTTTTATTCAAAGCTTTTGGTTTTCCAGTAGAGCAGCTTAATGTTAAAAGTCATTATCCTATTCAAATCAAGTTTGAAAATGGCTTGATTTTAAAGGATTCACTTATTTTAGCACAAAGAACACTTGAAAAATGGGCTGAAGATATGGGTGCTAAAGCTTTAAAACAAACTGGAAAGTGGGATTATGACAAAATAAGAAACCAGGATGATGATTTATCTGAAGATGAACTAACTTATGCAGAATATGATACCTTATCAGGCACACAATGCATTGATATAACAAAAAAGCAGCTTAAAAAGCAGCTTGGAAACATGCCCTATACAGCTACTGGTATCTTAAGGGATGAGCTTAAAAAGTTAGCAGCAGAAAATAAAGCTAAACTGCTTTTCAATAAAATTGTGCCTGATTTTAACGATTATATGTTTATGGTGTCCTTTTTTCATGGTGGTTATGTACATGGAAATAAGGAGTACTTAGAATCAAATTTACTTAAAGGTGTCCAGGGCTATGATTTTGCATCTAGTTATATATTTTGTCTACTTTGTTGCAAATATCCAATGACTAAATTTAGATCACTTGAAAAGAAGATTGATTTTGAATATATCATAAGAAATAGTGAAGATCATGCTTTTATGTTTACAGCCAGGTTTCATGATATAAAGCTAAAGGATGAAAACTTTCCTATGCCAGTTTTACAATTTTCAAAGTGTAAAACTGTTAATGATGTAACTGATAATGGAAGAATCCTTGCAGCACAGTTTCTAGAATTAAATACAAATGAAATAGATCTAAAGTTAATTAGGAAATATTATACCTGGGATGAAGAACACTCCATTGTATTTAATGTAAAAACTGCAAAAAAGGACTATCTTCCTAAATGGTTTAGAGAACATTTATATAAGCTATTCATAGACAAAACTAAGCTTAAATTTGTAGATTATGTGCTTTACATGATACAAAAAGGTAAGTTGAATGCTGGATATGGTCTTTCAGTACAGAGGATGGATAAATTAATGTTCTTGGAGCTATTTGAAGATGTTATTGATACTGATAAAGATGGAAACGTTATTGAATATCATGAAGGCATGTATAAGCTTGATAAATCAATTCCACCTGAAGAAGTATATCTTAAGAACATTAAAAAAAGGTCTGTGTTCCTTCCATACCAGTGGGGATGCTGGACCACATCTCTTGCGTTAGAGCATCTTTTTGAGCTTGGCAGCTGCTGCAAGCTATGGCTTTATTCAGACACCGATTCTGTCTATGGTATAGGCTGGAATAAGGCACTTATTGCAAAGCTTAATAGAAAATATAGGAGTATGTCAGAAAAGGCTGGATTTGGGGCAATATGCCAGCTAGATGAGGACTATAATTACATGCGTAAGTATTGGCTTGGAATTGCAGAAACATCTATAAAAGATAAATATAGCGAATTTAAGTATATGGGTGCTAAAAGATATTGTGGTAGATGTAAAGCTGATGGAAAACTTCATCTAACAGTTGCTGGTGTACCTAAATCTGCAGTTAAGTGTTTAGATGATGATTTAAAAAACTTTAAGAAAGATTTTGTATTTGATGGTAAGAAAACTGGAAAGAAAACACATAACTATCTTTTCGTTGATGATATTTATATAGATGAAAATGGAAATGAAACTGCAGATTCAGTTGATTTATCACCATGTGATTATAAGCTAGATGTAGTTGAATATCATAGTTTAGAAGAATATGAAAAGAGAGTTGATTATGTAACAATACCATTTTATACAAATGAAGGGTGGGTTTCAGTTGGTTATTAAGATTGATTATGACAGTTATTATTTTGATGTAGCACCATTTATTGAAGCTGCTAAAGCTTTAGGGTGTTGGGTTCTTGTTATAGTTGGTGCTAGAGACCGTGGAAAAACATATTCAACACTTAAATACACCTATGAAAATAATGAGCAAATCATATTTTTAAAACGTCAGGTAGGTGATATTTCACTTTTATGTTTAAATGCCAAAAATGTTGAAAGAAAAAGAATTAAAGCAGCAAGGACAAAAGATGATGAAGATATAGATCTAGAAGAATTTGATGAAGATGATGACTTTTCACCTTATGCAGATTTAAATGAAGATTTAGGCATAAATGTGCAGCCTAAAATGTTAGATAAAGAACAAGGTATTGCAACCTTTTATGATCGTGATATTGATACCTGGAAGGCTAAAAAGAAGGTAGGAATTGCACTTGCTGTAAAATCTATTGCTAAATATAAAGGTTTTGGTGGTTTAAGAAAGTGTAAATATCTTGTATTTGATGAATTTATTCCAGCACCTTGGGAAAGAGGTATATCAAAACTAGAAGGTGAATCAGTTGTTGATTTGTATTCAACTATATCAAGAGATAGAGAACAAAGGGGGCAAGAAGCTCTACTTATGATTTGCCTTGCTAATGCTAATGATTTATCAAATCAAATGTTTAATACCCTAGAAATAACTGATGATGTTGTTGATATGATTAATCATGGTGAGGATATAAGGGTAATAGGAAGAAAACTTGTAGTTTTAGTAGATGATTCAAAGCTTCAGGTTGCAAAAGATGAAAAGAAAACACTTATCTACCAGGATATGAAAGATACCATGTGGGGCAGGGTTTCGTTTAATAATGAATTTGCAAGAAATGATATAAGCTGCATTGGTTTTACCAGCATTAAAAAAATGATCTGCAGATGCTCAGTAACTTATAAAAATGAAACCTGGTATGTATATCAAAAGGATGAAAAGTTTTATGTATGTGCATCTAGATCTAATAAGATACCAGTAGAATATGATCTTAATTTTGAATCTACCAGGAAACCATTTTATTTAAAAGAAGTTGTTGCCCTTGTTAATGCTTATCACAAGGGTAATATCCTATTTGCTAAATTTAGGATGTATGATGTCATAATTCACTTTAAAAAATTTTTTGAAATATAGTTGACGTGTGATAACATATGTGATAACATATAAGAGAATTAAATAATACTTATATGAGAGGTGGTAAACAATGAAAATTAGTGAACACATTTTTCAAATTATGGAAACAAAAAATGTAAGTCAGATGGAACTGGCAAATGCTATAGGTACATCACAAAGTGTTGTATCAGACTGGAAAACAAAGAAAACAAATCCAGCTGCAAATAAAATAATACCTATTTGTGATTGTCTTGATGTTTCAGCTGATGAACTGCTTAGGGGGTGTGATTAAATGGATAAAAGTATATCTACAGTAATACAGGAAATGAAACATCATAGAAACGCATTTATGAAAAAGTCTACCCCATACCGACAATTAAATAGAGCAATTAAGCAATTAGAAAAGCTGGAAAATATAGAGAAAATAATTACAAAGTATCAAGATACCATGGATAACTTTTATAATGGCAAACCTAGAGATTTACTAGAGTCTGATGTATTGAGAGATATTAAAGAGGTATTAAAAAATGGATAAGAACAGATTAAATTATATTATTGAAAAATTTAATGAAGAATATAAAAAACATGAAACTAATATTAAAGATGCAAAAAATGTATCTGAAATGCTTCATTTATATGCTTGCTACTGTGGACATTTAGAAGCTTTACTTATGGCAATTGAAATTGAAAGCAGGTGATTATATGAAAGTAAGAGAATTATTAAATGAAATTATTGATAAATGTGAATCTTTTGATCAGGAAATTGATTTAAGGGCTGAATGTTGTGATAATTATGAACCAGCTACACATAGAGAATATTTAGATATTTATAATAAAGATGGTAAATTAGTATTATTTATGGAATTTGATGAAGATTTTTTGAGGTAATAAAATATGAAAAAATATATTTTTACATATGATCCAATATTCCATAAGAAAGTACTTGTTGCTGAAGGTGAATGTCTGATATGTAAACATTGTACTGATATGTGGTATGACGATACACATGGTCCTTATATGGTAGTTTGTGAATATACTTTTATAAATGAAGATGGAGATGATGAAGATTTATCTGATAAAAAAATATATGGTGAACCGTGTGATAAATATGAATATGATGGTGTAGATAGGGAGTTTAAAGAATTATGATCTTATTACAATTAATGAAAATACTTCCAGCAGCTTCAGCTTTTAAAATTTATGATGATAATAAGCCAGTCCTGGAAGGTACACTTTCAACTTTTGATAAATCATTAATGTTTAAATCAATTAATGATGATCTTAAATATCAAAAGATATATTCTACATTTCATGTGGAACTAGTGGATAAGGTTGATGATATATGGATTATAAATGTGAGGTAAAAATGATTAAATGTGAATATGAAACCTTTGAATGTAAAGGAAGAAAGTTTGATGTTCAAGCTGAATTTGAAGTAATATTTATGAATTATTTTGAAATTTTATTAAAATATAAAAGTTTAGAAGATGCTTTAAGATTATATACTCAAATACTAACAAGATTTGATTTAGCAATTGAAAAATATAAAAAACAAAATGAAAAAACATTTCATGAAGTATATATGGATGTTGTTATTAAAGAAAATGCTGAAATTAAAAATTTAATTGATGATCTAACTAATTATTTTGAAAAGAAAAAAAGGGAAAGAAATGATTGAACAATATGAAGCTAAAGAGCTATCTCTTATTAGAAAAATTTGTTTAATTCAATTTAAAATGCGAAAAGCTGGATTTCAAAATATAGTGATTAAAGATACTTTATTTTTAAATTCCAGGTATGAAAAATTTAGGTTTAGATATGGGGAAAAATTTGGAAATTATGAAATATCTGCAGATGCTTTGCTTAGATTTTCTGCAGATGATATTGTAAATTTTTTCTTAAAAGAATTTGAATGGGGGTAGTATGAAAAAAGCAGATGTTTTAACTATAGTATTTGCTTTTGCATCAATTTGGCTTATCTTACTTAAAATACTATATGATCAAATGTTAGGATGGTGATTAAATGAAAAAAGATTATCACAAGGGTGTAAAGCTTCAATTTTATATTTCTGATGAATTAAATGATTTATTAAATAAAACATTGGAAATGCTTAAAGAACAACATCCGAATTTGACTAAATCTGAACTTATCAGAGATATGATTAATGGCAGATGTTTAGATATTCAAATGCATAAAGAACTAATTGATAGATACGGTGTATAAGCAGCTTAAGCTGATTATATAAATATTTTATCTGCAGAAAGGAGAAAAATTTTATGTTTGCAGAACTTAATGGTGGTGGAATCGATTGGGGAATCGACACCGAAGATTTACCTTATAAGAAGGTTTCAGAACTTGATCAGAAGGGTAAATATGTAGTAAAGGGCATGTTTATCAATAGAAACAAGTCTGAAAAAGATTTAAAAGAATATGGTGCATCAGTTGTTTTAATTCTTGATGGTGTGCTTTTATCAGCACCAAATCACTATGAAAATGCTGTACAATCTATCCTTGATGATCCTGAGAAGGTGCAGGCTGTAAAGGATGGCAAGTGTGCAATAGGTGATTTTTATACCTATGAATCACATGGTAAAACTTGTTATGCATTTAAATGGTTAGATAACTAAAAAAAGATGTTAATATTGACCCATTAACAACTTCATACTAATTCATGCTATAATTAAGTAAACGGTATGCTTTTCCATATTCGTTTACCAACTCCAGGAAGCTGCTAGATTATTTCTAGCAGCTTTTTGCATATTACTATAAAGGGGGTATATTATGCAGCTTACATTATGCAACTTTTCAAAACGTCTAAATTCTACCAAACAACCAACTGCAGAGCAACTGCAAGCAGGAAAAACATTTACTGATGTTAATTTAAAGCAGCTAGTTAATATTGACAGTCCAGATCTTGTGCTTGCTGGTGCAAAACAAAATGATTTCGCATACAACTATGCCTATATTCATGATTGGGGAAGATATTATCACATTAAAACTTGTGATTTAAGGCATGAAGATATTTATCATGCAAAACTAGAACTTGATGATCTTGCAACCTTTAAAGCTCAAATCTTAGGTACTGATGCATATATTGTATATTCATCAACTGGTTTTAATCGCTGGATTAAAGATGATAGATGTCCTATTATCATTAAAAATTCAGAATATGTAAATTCAAGATCAGCAATTACAATAGGTGATCATCCAGTATTTACAGCATCTGATAATGAACCAGTTGTAATAACAACAATATCCTCAAACTATGGGTTATATTCCTGGGTTACTGATGAAAATTCTATAAGGGGCTTAATGCAAGAATTATCTGATACTGATTCATGGTTTAACATACTATCACAACAATTTGGTGATGCTATGGGTTCAATTATACAAGCTATAAGATTACCTATTAATGATCAGCTTCTTAAAGATTTTTCAAATCAAAGTCAAATTGCACTTGGTAAATATATTACAACTAGAGCTGAATGTGCTTGCTATGAACTAGCAACTAGGCATTTACATGCAAATGGTTCAATTGGTATTCCAGTAACTTATACAGATTTTAGATTTACTGAACCTTATTGTGTAGCAAAGTTATCAATACCTTTTATTGGTACAGTTAATTTTCCATTATCACAAATTGCACCATCAGGTGGTTGTGATTGGGATATGGATATTGATGTTTTAACTGGAACAATTCAATTCACTTTTTATGATGTTACCGATGGTAAAACAATTGCTTCATATTCAGGTAAATGTGGTGGACTTGTTCCAATAGCAGCAAATCAACTTTCTAATATATCAAATGCTGTAACTGGTATATCAGGTGGTTTACTTGGTGCTGGTCTTGGTTTTGCAACTGGGAATCCACTTACTGCAGGTGTAGGTGCAATTGCTGGTATTGCTTCATCATTTTATGGTGCACAACAATCATCATCTGATGTTATTGGTTCATATTCAGGTGGTAGATCTGAATATCAATGTAGATCACTTAAGCTTTCAGTTGAAAAATTTTCTACTGCTAATGAACCAGCAAACTTAACTGATTTTGAAGGTAGACCAGTTTGCAAAGTTGATACAATTGGAAACTATAGTGGTTATGTTAAAACACAAGGTTTTTCAATTGATATAGATGCAAATTCTGATGTTGTAAAATCTATCAATTCAAAACTTGATGCTGGAATTTACATTGAATAGCACAATTTGCACTAAATTGCAAGAAAATTATCAAGATGTTATAATTAGTGTTGTAGGAAGGGGCATGTCCGTCTATCACATAAGTGCAAGCACTTTGACGGTTGGTTGATAACCATACTAATGTAGCAGCTGCATTTCCTACAGATGCACATGCTGCTACATAGCCCCAAAATTAAAAGAAGGGTGGTAAATACTATGGGAAGAAAAAAAGCAGAAAAGGCACTTGGAATCAAGGATGTTGTGGCATTTGCAACTTCAGGATGGACACCAACTGAAGTTAATGCACTACTTGATAGAATGGATGAAATAGGTGATGTTAATGCACCTGATGTAAAAGATGATGAAGATGAAGAAAATGATGAAGATTTTGAATCAGAAGTTGAAGGTGAAGATACTTCTGATGAAAGTGAAGATGAACTTGATGAAGATGAGGATAATGAAGATGAAGATTCTTCTAAAGAGGTTCAACCTAAAAAGAAAACTTCTGATTCACTTTCTTTACTTGAAAATGAAAATAAAAGGCTTAAAAAGCAGTTAGAAAAGCTGCAGATTAAAAATAGGTCAAAAGATGTTTCAGGGGCTAAAGATGAAAAGCCTATTGAACAATCTTTGATAGATACATTTCAATCACTATTTGATTAATTAAAAAGGGGGTTAAATATGGCAAGAAGATTAAATGCTACAGATGCCTACTTAGTTATGAGAAATCTTGTTAAGCAGGCAACTGGTGAAGAAGTAGAGCTTCAGACTAATGATTTAGCAGCTTATATTTCAGCTGGTGAAAAAGTTATGTCAACGGGTTTTGAAAATACCCTTGAATCTCTATCAATTGTTTTAGGTAGAACTGCAATTGCAGTACGTCCTTTTAAGTCAAGAGCTTCACTTATACGTCAGGATGATTTAGATCTTTACAAAACAAGAATGAGAAAGATTTCATATTATTCTGATAAGGCACTTCCTACTGGTGCATGGAATACAGATGTGTATTCAAAAAACCTAGAGCGTGGAAGATCTAATGGTCAGGGTCCTGCAAATCAAGGTGGTACTTATGATGCTACAAAATCAATGTGGGAACAGCATCCAGTTATTCCACTTGAGATGAATTTTTCAGGATTTTCAACCTGGGATGAAGCTATCACCATTTATAAGAAGCAGCTTAAGATTGCACTTCGTGATCCAAACGAAATGGCTAAGTACTTAAATGGTCAAATGGTATCAAAAGAAAATGATATTGAGCTTGAAAAGGAAGCTTTTGATACACTTAATTTGACTGGCTATATGGCAGCACTTTTTGCAGCTGAAAAAGTACTTTCAAATGGTATGGCTGTAAATATGACAGCTGAATTTAATAATTATTATTCTACATCCTATACATCAGAGCAATTAAGAACTGTGTATTTAAAGGAATTTACTGGCTTTTTGGTTGCTTTTGTTAAAACAATGGTTGAAGATTTTGCAAGACTTTCTGCAAAACGTCACTGGACAGTACCAAAAACTGTAGGTGAAGATACACTTTACATCTTAAGAACAACTCCTAGAAATCGAATTAAGATGGCAATATATGATCCATTTTGGAAGAAAGTAGAAGCTACTGTTTTTCCTGAAGTATTCAATGATCAGTATTTAACTTATGATAATTTTGAAAGTTTCACATACTGGCAGACGGATGCACCAGGACTTCAGGCAAAAATTTCTGCTTATCCTGCACTTCCTGATATTACTGGCACTCATTCAGGTCAGCAATATAAGGGTGATAAGGTAGAAATTGATTATGTACTTGGTGTTATCTTTGATGAAGATGCATGTGTAACTAACCATGCTTTAGATGATGCTGATGCAACACCTATTGAAGCAAGAAAGAAATATTATAACTTGTGGTGGAATTTTGTAAAGAATGCAACTCAGGATATAACTGAGCAGGGTGTACTTCTTTATATGGCAGATAATGCAAATGGTGGAAAGTCTACAGTTGTAGATCCTTCAATCTTAAATGGTAAAGTTACTTTCCAGTAAACCAAACTAAAATTTCTCCTATACACTTGTAGTATAAGGCTGCTAAATAATTTTAGCAGCCGAATACTACAAAACTTAAAAAAGGGGGTAATGTATGTACTATCCACTTAACTATGACAAAATCAATCTTTACCAGGGTACGTTTACTCCATCAGAACAGTATAGTGATTCACTTGCTTTTGATTTTTGGTGTCGAGCATTATTTCAACGTGCTTTGTCTGTGTTTGATTTTAAAAATTTACCAAAAGATTTTAGTAGACAAGAGATAGCTCTACTTTATTATCTAGTCTATGTTAATGGATTTTGTGGAGCATTTACCACAGAAGATTATGGCACAATAATTAATCCTATATCACCAAAAGGTTATAATGTATTTTTTGCTGCAGATTCATTTCTTGTTAATAATCCAAAATTAGATCAGTATGATAAAAAAGAATTTAAAATTTATCAGCTGGGGCTTAAGGAAAAACTTGGTGATGAATTTGATGCTTCAGAATATGGTGTATTTATTACAATGTCACCTGATTGTATTGGTATAGGGGATATAATTATTTACTATGCTGAAAAGCTTGCAAACATGTCTGCAGGTCTTGACATGAACATAGAAAATTCAAAGTTTGCCTATGTTCTTGGTGCTAATTCTAAATCAGGTAAGACTTTTTTAAAGAAACTTATTGATAAAATTCATGCTGGTGTATCTGCAATCATATTTGATTCAATGATCACACCTAGGGAAGATTTCCAAACTTTTGAATTTTTCAATCGTGATAATCTTAAAAGCTCTTACATGGTTACAGAATTTAACCAGGATATACAAACTTTGATTAATCAGTTTGATGCAGAAATTGGTATTGTTAATGTACCTTATGAAAAGAAGGAAAGAATGACTTCATTTGAAGCTCAGTCAAAACAATCTGATGGTATTGCAAGGGCTTGTTTGTGGAAAGATAATCTTCAGGCATCCTGGGATGAATACAATGAACTTTATAATGAAAATGTAGAAGTTGTTTATAATTATGAGTATATGATTAATCTTGATGAAGAACCTGATCAGGAAGGTGGTGATATAGATGAGTAGTGCAACACAAACACTTTTAGGTCTATATCAAATAGGTTTACAAAGGGATAAAAACTTTTTTGATCACCTAACATTTCCTGAAGGAATTAATCATGATCTTGTAGTTACAAATATTCTTCATAATGCAGGAGATTATGAGGTTCTTTATCCTGATCTTGATTTCATGTGTGATGGATGTGAAATGTTTTCACTTAAATGGCAGCGAACATTTGAAAAGTGGCTTGCTGTTATGGATATAGATTATGAGCCACTTGAAAACTATAATAGGCTAGAACATTGGTCTGATTCTACATCAGAAAGTAATGTACATTCACTTTCATCTTCAGAATCTACATCTACATCTGAATCACAAATTACATCAACACATACATCAGATTCTACCAGTAATAGCTCTTATACAGATAATGATATATCAGCATTTAATGCAAATACTTTACAAAATGATACATCTGCAACTGTAAATGCAACTACTGCAGGAGCTGCAACCAATGATTCAAAAACTAGAAATGATCATTTATCAAGAACCGATAATAAACTGCATGAAACTGATGATTTAGATAGGTTATTTGATCATGAAGGCCGTGTACATGGAAACATAGGTGTAATGACTACACAAGCTATGTATAAAGAAGAATGGGAACTTCAAAAGCTTAATCTATATGATGAAATTTATGTACTTTTCGCAAGAGAATTTTTAATTCCATTCAGCTATTAAATAGGGGGTTTAAATATGGGTATCAGAAATATGTTTGATCATAAATATCCTATCACCAACTTGCATGAAATAGATTTGACTTTTATGCATGATGATATTGATAAAATGATCTCTATTTTAGAGTCCTGGGAAGCAATTATTGAAGAACTTAAAGAGGGTGTTGAACTTTTTGAAGATATTAAGCAAAGAATTATAGTTTTAGAAAGTGATGTTAATTCACTTAAATCTGATGTAATTCAACTTAAATCTAACTATACCTATCTTAATGGTGAAGTAAATAATATAAAGTATGATCTTGATGCAATTAAGACTAGACTTAGAATTGTAGAAATTACACTTCAATCAGTTTGGGGATATATTGATTCAAGAATTGATTATGTTATTGAAAAATCATATAGGGATGATTTAATCATCATGAATAAGCTTAACCAGGCAAAGCTTCAGCTACAGCAGCAGATTGATGATTTATATAGGCTTATAGGGGCGATAAGCACCGAAATAACGAACGAATGGCACTGGGGTAATAAAATATCCATTCAAAAAAATAACGGGCTTATTTACATGGATTTAGCCGATAATACACCAACTGCTTCAGATTATCAAAAACTTAATCTTACTGCTGCAGATTATGATGATTTTATGCTTACTGCAAGAGAGTATGCTAAATATGGTTATAAAATGCTGCACCTTGATTTTGTTTTTTCACCAGCTTATGGATTTAAGCAAGAAATTTCAAATGTACTTACAAGCATTATTAACTATATTGAAGGTACATTATCAGCTAGTGAGTATAGTTCTTTAAGTATCACAGCTGATGATTATACAGCACTAAATCTTAGTGCTAGTGACTATTATTCATATTCAAGTTAAAGGGGGTAATTAATATGAGTTATACAAATGGCACACCTTTTTTGAACCTTCCACAAACAATAGGTTCTGATCATCGTGATTGGTTTGATACAAATGAATCATTTTTAGACCTTGATACTAAGCTTAAAACACTTTGGGATGATTCAGGTTCTGCTGCATCTGCAATTGATGCTTTGCAGGAGCTTACAGCAACACTTCAAACAGATCTTACTTCACTTGAAGGTACAGTTGATACACATACATCTGCACTTTCAACTATTAATGAAGCTTTGGTGCTTATTAATGGCACACTTGCAACACTTAATACATCAGTTGCTACTAAGTTTGATTCTGCTGGTATTGCAGATCCTTATGATGCAGATCATGGTATTTATGCAGTTGGTGATGTTGTAACATATAATGGTCAACGTTATGTGTGTTCAACTGCAGTAACTGCAGCAGAACCATTTGATGCTGATAAATGGACAGCTGAAGATATTCAGACAGTAATTGATTCAATAAAATCATCCTTAACTGCTTTTATCAGTGTATATGCTAAACCAGCTAATGAAACACAAATTACTATAACTTCAAATTCATTTATTGATAGTACTGATAGTATTCATGTTAATATGCAAGCTGTTTACGCTAATGAAAGACCTGCAGGAGCTGTTTGTAGTTTTTACTTTGACTCAGAATTTACCAATCTAGTTAATATTGGACGTTCTGCATTTGGTGTGCTTATTAATGTTAACACTAGTGCTGTTATTCCAATTGTATATAATGCTGCTAATGGCTTTGTTGTTAGTGAATCTGCTATTACAGCTGGAACATATCAATTAGCTATGACAGCTAAAGTAGAACGATAATAAAGATTAATAACATTTCATAAATGTTATACATACCTTTTACAAAAACACCTGGTTGAAACATACCAGGTGTTTACTTTGTTATAAATTCTTACATATTCATAATACGTAAATACGTATAAATATCGTAAATACGTATCAATGTTTCACAAATGTTTTACAATATTTCACACAATTTCACCAATGTCCACAAACTGTCCCAATCTTCGAACAAATGTTTCGCCACAGGCGGTGGGATGTGGGGAAAATCTAGGCTGTGGATGACGTTACCTCTCCTTAATCCC
>JAGCPW010000010.1 GCA_017965495.1 Eubacterium sp.
TACAACATTTGCTTCTCGTATCTCATCTTCTTTATCTAGAAGTCTGTGGATTCCACTTACACCCACGTCAAAGATTCTATTTACTTTTGCTCCGAGAAACTCTGCTGTCTGCGCTGCCTCTTCTGCCACTTTGATATCTGCAGTGCCAGCTGTCACTATCGCTATATTTCCGATTAGTTCTTTTTCTTTTTCAACTTTTAGAATTCTAGAAGTTTCGTCATACTCCACTTCTGGAATTACTTCTTTTACTAAATCATACTGATGAACGCTTGCTCTAGTTCCAAGCACTTGTCCATTTTGCTCGTAAAGTCTTCTAAAGATTTTTACTAAGTGCTCGTCTTCTTTGCCCTCACAGAAAACTACCTCCGCCACATTTTGACGAAGTTCCCTATCAGTATCTATTTTTGCAAAATGCATTTCATCGTATGATTTTGAAGACATTCTAATCCTCTGTTTCTTCTTTAACTATTTTTCTAAGAACACCCTTTGGATCTTTGATTAGCAAAATGATTAACCAGATGATTAATCCTAGTGCTACTACCGATAGGCCAAGGAATGAATCGTTTAACATATCCTTTGCCGCAGGCTCAAAATATTTTGCACCCAGTTCTCTATATTCCATAATGGCATCTGCTAGCCACATGATGGATGCACCCCAATACATAAGAGTCAAAATTCCAACGTATAGTTTTCTGCTCTTAGGCGCGCCCACATACCAAATGATTGTGCATGTGATGGCTGCAAATACTGCAATTAATAAAGTCATACTTCCTCCTAGCTCTCAGTCACTTCTTTGGCAGCTTTTTTCTCTGCAAAATGAACTACCACTAACATTCCAATCCAAACAACTAAAATAAGTGCTGCCATTAGAACACCTGTAGTTGCCATCTCTGTAAACATTTCTGCTCTGTTCTTTGGATTAACTGCATTTGTTAAGAATGGGAAGAAAGGAACAACCTCTCCGTGCCAAACATGCTCAAATGCTAGAAGAATAGCGCCAAACGCTGACATCTTAGTAAGCCATCCTAACTTAGTAGAAAAAGGAATCTTTCCTTCTTTAGTTTCGTGTTTCTTTTCATTGTTCTTAGCAACTTTCTTGCTAACTCCTGCTATCACTGCTTCTGCAGTTGGTACTAAAAAACAAGCCATAATAATTCTCCTTTATATTTATTATAAAATCCGAATTGTTTTTTGTGCTTTATTATTTGTATTTCAATTCGTCTGATTTTTCTTTGATTCTCTTAGCAACTTCCTTAGTAGTGGAAATCTGCCAGTGTGCTCCATCTCCTGGATTTGCTTCTTTGCTAAGCTTACCGTTCTCATCTTCCATTATATCTCTAATGTCTAGATAGTCTACTCCGTCAGTTTTGTCGCAGTATTCTTTTAGCTTCTCGTTGTAGTTTCTAATCTGCGCATTTGTTCCGTATCCATCTAGTCCATCTTTAGCTACTGGAGGAAGTGAACAGATAACTGCTTTTAGATTTGGACTAACACCTTTGATGTCTTTAATCATTGTGTCGAAATGCTTAACTGTAATCTGTGGTGTGTCGTTTTCTGTCTCATTCATTCCAACGAGGAAGAATAACTGATCTGGTTTGTAAAGTGCTACTCTCTCTTCAGCTGAAATTGAATTACCCTGATAGTTTATGTATTTATCATTAATCAATGCTCCAGTAAGCACACCTATTTTATATACGTAAAGAGTTTTCTTAGGTAGTAGGTCTTTGCAGTAGTTTTCAAAATCTTCTACATAGCATTCACCCATAATTGCTACCTTAGGTTCCTTCACCTTTTTGGTAGTAGTCTCTTTGGTGGTTGGTGCCTTTGTGGTTTTTACTGTAGTAGTCTGTGCGCTGTCATCTTTGGTAGCGCAAGATCTAATTCCCACAATAATTGCAATAACTACTAGCACCGCAAAAATTCCTAAAACTATTCTTTGAAACATCACTTTTTTTGCTCTGTCTTCTCTGTCCATTTTACTTCTCTCTTCTTTCTTATTTCTTCTATATTAGTATACTTTATTTTTTAAGTTCTTTCCTTATATATTTTGCTGTGTAACTTGTTTTGTGTTTAGCTACTTCTTCAGGTGTTCCACTAACCACAACAGTTCCACCTCGGTCTCCACCATCAGGTCCCATATCGATAATGTAATCGGCCACTTTTATTACATCCAAGTTGTGCTCGATTACTACCACAGTGTTTCCACCTTCCACTAGTTTGTGCAAAATCTTAACGAGCTTATGCACATCTGAGAAATGAAGTCCTGTAGTAGGCTCATCCAAAATGTAGATTGTTCTACCTGTACTTCTCTTAGAAAGTTCTGTGGCAAGTTTAATACGCTGCGCTTCACCGCCCGACAAAGTAGTAGATGGCTGACCAAGTTTAATATAGCCAAGTCCCACATCATACAAAGTCTTAACCTTCGAATAAATCTTAGGAACATTTTGGAAAAACTTCATAGCCTCTTCCACTGTCATCTCTAGTACTTCGTATATATTCTTACCCTTGTATTTAACTTCAAGAGTTTCTCTGTTGTATCGTTTTCCGCCACAAACTTCACAAGGAACATAAACATCAGGAAGGAAGTGCATCTCTACTTTCAAAATTCCATCACCTGAACATGCTTCGCATCGTCCGCCTTTTACGTTAAAGCTGAATCGTCCTTTTTTGTAGCCGCGCTCTTTCGCATCCTTGGTGGCAGCAAATAGGTCACGGATTTGATCAAACATTCCAGTATATGTGGCAGGGTTAGAACGAGGAGTTCTTCCAATAGGCGACTGATCGATATTGATAATCTTATCAAGCGCCTCTTCTCCTTCTATACCTTTGTGCTTGCCAGGTCTTGTCTGCGCGCGGTTTAAGTCTCTTGCCAGTCTCTTATATAAAATCTCATTGACTAGTGAACTCTTTCCAGAACCAGACACTCCAGTTACACAAGTAAATACTCCAAGTGGAATGTCCACATCTATTTCTTTTAAGTTATTTTCTTGAGCTCCTTTTACTGTGACAAAACCAGTAGGCTTACGTCTGCTCTTAGGAATCTTAATCTTCTTCTCGCCACTCAAGTACTGTCCAGTGAGTGACTTTGGATTAGCAATAATGTCTTCCACTTTTCCTTCAGCCACCACCTTACCACCGTGTAGTCCAGCACGTGGTCCAATATCTATGATGTGGTCTGCTGCTCGCATAGTCTCCTCATCGTGTTCCACCACTATCAATGTATTTCCAATATCTTTTAGTTTCTTTAAAGTCTTTAGAAGTTTCGCATTATCATTTTGGTGAAGACCAATACTTGGCTCATCCATAATATATGCAACACCCACCAAACCTGAACCTATCTGTGTAGCAAGTCTAATTCTTTGTGCCTCTCCACCAGACAAAGTTCCTGTGGCACGTGAAAGTGTAAGGTACTCAAGTCCCACGTCTTGCAAGAACTGAAGTCTACCCTTTACTTCTTTAATAATCTCAGCGCCAATCTTTTTCTGAGTGCTATTTAGTTTTGTTCTATCAATATAATCAATTCCATCTCTAACTGGTAGCTCTGTGAATTCAAAAATATTTTTATCACCCACAGTCACCGCCAAAGATTCTTTCTTAAGTCTTTGACCCTGACACACTGGACAAGGGGTAACGCTCATGTACTCTTCGTACGCAAGCTTCATTCTAGTATTCCACGCTTCTCTGTACCTTCTCTTTGTAGTCTCGATTAATCCCTCGAAAGCGAAGCGATACATACCAGAGCCACGACGCGATGTATATTCCACGTCAAACTCTTCGCCCTTTGTACCATAGATAATAATGTCTTGTATTTTCTTTGGATACTCTTCAAATGGAGTGTCCAAGTCAAAACCATACTTCTCAGCCAAGCCTACTAGCACTTGGTGATTGTAACTTCCTTTGTTCTTGGCATTTTGCCAGCCCATAACTTGAAGTGCACCCTCATTGATGCTAAGACTTCTATCTGGAATCATTAAGTCTAAATCAAACTCTTGCTTGAAACCTAGACCAGAACACTCTGGGCATGCGCCAAATGGATTGTTAAATGAGAAACTTCTTGGCTGAATTTCATCAATACTAATTCCACAATCCATACAAGCGAAGTTTTGAGAATACATCGTTCTGTTTTCATTGTCATTTGTATTAGTAAGAGCCTTCTTCTTGTCTTCCGTCTTTTTAGTTTTAGTAATCTTTTCAATTACCACTAGACCCTTAGCAAGTTTAAGAGCAGTCTCTACAGAATCTGTAAGACGCTGCTTTATACCATCTCTAATACTTAATCTATCAATTACTATATCTATATTGTTCTTTATGTTTTTATCAAGTGTGATGTCATCTTCTAGCATCAACACTTCACCGTTCACTACGGCTCTTACATAGCCAGCTTTCTTTGCGCTGTCTAATACCTTCTCATGGCGACCTTTCTTTCCACGAACGACAGGAGCAAGCACCATAAACTTTGTGCCTTCTTCCATCTTAAGAATCTGATCTATTATTTCATCTATTGTTTGCTTTTTGATTTCTTTGCCGCAGTTTGGGCAATGTGGAATTCCGATACGCGCATACAAAAGACGGAGATAATCATAAATCTCTGTCACTGTTCCCACTGTAGATCTTGGGTTTTTGTTTGTAGATTTTTGGTCGATAGAAATGGCAGGTGGAAGTCCCTCGATACTTTCTACCGATGGCTTTTCCATTTGACCAAGGAACTGTCTGGCATACGAAGAAAGAGACTCCATGTAACGTCTCTGACCTTCAGCATAAACCGTATCAAAAGCAAGCGAAGATTTTCCAGAACCAGATAGCCCTGTCACTACTGTAAACTTATCACGAGGAATGTTTACATTAATCTTCTTGAGGTTATGCTCTTTTGCTCCTTTGATTTTTATGTACTTACTTGCCATATCTAATCCATCTTCTCCAACTCTGTTTTTAGAGTGGTTAGTCTATCTCTCATCTCAATAGCAGTCTCGAAATCTAAATCTGCTGCTGCTTGATCCATTCTTCTCTTAACTTTGTTAATTAGTTCTTCTATCTCTTTTCTATCCATTGACTCTGGGTCTTTTTCTATTTCATTTATCTGCTTATCAACTTGCTTAGAAATACTAATCAAATCACGTACTTCTTTTTGGATAGTTTCAGGTGTAATGCCGTGCTCTTCGTTGTACTTCATCTGAAGCTCGCGTCTTCTGTTTGTCTCATCTATCGCGTTTTTCATAGAATCTGTGATTTCATCTGCATACATTATAACATGACCTTCTGAGTTTCTAGCAGCACGTCCCACAGTCTGAATGAGTGATGTCTCTGAACGAAGAAATCCTTCTTTGTCGGCGTCAAGTATTGCAACAAGTGAAATTTCTGGAATATCAAGTCCCTCTCTAAGAAGGTTAATTCCAACCAAAACATCAAACACATCTAGTCGCATATCTCTAACGATCTCTGTACGCTCTAGTGTGTCTATATCTGAGTGAAGGTATCTAACTCTCACTCCTACTTCTTTCATATAGTCCGTCAAATCTTCAGCCATCTTCTTAGTAAGTGTGGTAACTAGTACTTTGTTGCCCTTTTCAGTCTCGCGATTGATTGCTGCTATCAAGTGGTCTATCTGACCCTCAATAGGATGAACTTCTATTTCTGGATCTAAAAGTCCAGTAGGTCTTAAGATTTGCTCTGCTCTATCTAATTCGTGTTCTGCCTCATACTCACCTGGAGTGGCTGAGACAAACATCATTTGGTCTATCATACTCTCGAACTCTTCAAACTTTAGAGGTCTATTGTCCTTGGCTGATGGAAGTCTAAATCCATACTCTACCAAGTTGCTCTTTCTTGCTTGGTCACCATTGTACATTCCTCTGATTTGTGGAATAGTCATATGTGACTCATCAATGATAATCAAAAAGTCATCGCCAAAGTATTCGATTAATGTATGAGGTGTGGCTCCAGCTGGAAGCCCAGCCATATGTCTTGAGTAGTTTTCCACTCCTGTACAAAAACCAGTTTCCTTTAGCATCTCTATATCAAAGTTGGTGCGCTCTGCAATACGCTGCGCCTCAATTAACTTATCTTCCGATTTAAAATATTCAACCTGCTCTTTTAGCTCTTCTTGGATAGCCTTAATAGCACGCTCAAGTTTATCAGGTGCAGTCACATAGTGTGAGTTAGGGAAAATAGCAGCGTGTTCAAGTTCTCTTTTAACCTCACCAGTTAAAACATCAAACTCCACTATTCTATCTATCTCATCATCAAAGTATTCTACCCTAATGGCACTATCGCCATATGATGCAGGATAGATTTCTAGATTCTCGCCTCTCACTCTAAAAGTACCACGAGTGAAATCCATATCATTTCTATCGTACTGAATCTCAACTAGTTTTCTAATGGCATCTCCTCTGTCGTAAACCATTCCTGGGCGAAGAGATAAAACCATGTTCTTATAATCTATTGGATCTCCCAAACCATAAATACATGAAACTGACGCTATGATAATTACATCTTTTCTCTCCATCAAAGCCATAGTGGCTGAGTGACGAAGTTTATCAATCTCATCATTTATGGATGAGTCTTTTTCTATATAAGTATCCGTACTTGGAACGTACGCCTCTGGCTGATAGTAATCGTAGTATGAAACAAAGTACTCAACAGCATTTTCAGGGAAGAACTCTTTAAACTCTCCGTAAAGCTGCGCCGCCAAAGTTTTGTTATGTGCAATAATTAGTGTTGGCTTTTTTATTTGCTCAATGACATTAGCCATAGTAAATGTCTTACCTGAGCCAGTTACACCAAGTAATGTTTGGAATTGTTCACCCTTCTTAAAGCCATCGACTAACTTTTCGATAGCTTCAGGCTGATCACCTGTAGGTTTAAATTTTGAGTGAAGTTTAAATTCCATACTTATTAACAATTCCTAAATATTTTTGAATAGTTATTTACTATTTTCTGGTTTTATTTCACCAATTCTTACTAACATAATCTTAGTAACGATTGGTCCTATTAGTTCGTATATAATAGTTCCACAAACTACTACTGCCGTTATTTGATTAGCATACTCTGGAACCACTGATGCACACATCATCGCAAGTCCGATAGCTACACCGGCCTGCGGTATTAGTCCAATGCCAAGGTATTTCCTAACATTTTCATTAGCGTGACAAATCCTTGCACCAAGGTTTGCTCCCACTAGTTTACCAATCACACGAACTACTATATAAACAACACCTATCACTCCTATTGTTGGAAGCACTGATATATCCATACCTGCTCCCGTCACAAAGAAGAAAAGCATAAATATAGGTGGTGTCATTCTATCCATCTGTTCAAAGACAGGTCCCCATCTGCTAGATGTGTTAACCACTGTCATACTCATTGCCATACAAGCAAGTAGTGGTGAGAAGTTAAGACCTGGTATATGTGAAACACTGACTGTCAAAGCTACCATACTGATAGTAATCGCAAGTCTGTTTCCTCTTCCTGTAAAGTAGTGAATGAGTGTGGTAAAGATAAGTCCCATCACTACGCCAAACAAAATGGCTCCAAATATCTCTTTGATAGGTTCAACTACTGTCATCCAAGAAAAATGCCCAGTGAATGTTTTAGCTAAAGCCACGCAAACACCATAAGACATAAGTGCTGTGGCATCGTCTATTGCCACCACCGGAATCAAGTTCTTAGAAACTGGACCCTTAGCCTTGTACTGCTTAGCAACTAGGATAGTGGCTGCTGGATCTGTAGCTGCTGCTATCGCACCCATAATAAGTGCAAGTTGAATATTTCCTGTCACTATATAAATTCCAATTGCTACTAGTATAGTCGCGCCAAGTGATTCGAGGCATGCGATAACAATCGGAGTCTTTCCAAGTTTTTTAATGTACTTGAATTCAAACTCAGTACCAATTGAAAACGCAATGAATCCTGTGGCCAAATCTTTAATCACATCAAACTTAGTAACCATCTCGTGAGCCACGTCTTTTCCAAAGAAGTGTTCCATCTGATGTGTGCCACACAAAATTCCTGCTAACAAACCTATTAAAATGTATCCTGTTACATTTGGTAGTTTAAACTGCTTAACAATCTTTCCAGCAATCAAGCACAAGAATAAACCGACGCAAATGTAAATCAAAAATATATATTTACTCTCCATAAGTCACTCTCTATTCGGTTATACTTTCTTGTTCTCCTAATCCTTCGGCAAAATCAATAGGCATAGTAAACATTACCGCAGTTCCCGACTGGCTAATATCTCCTATTACCTCATTTATCTTTTGTCTAACTGGCTGTATCTGCTCATCTTCCAAAACAAACATAAGCATCTTACATTCCTCGTTGTACTCAAAGTTCTTAACGCGTCTAAACAATCCACCCATAATGATAGAATCGTCTGACCACGCATTAAGTCCAGCTGTCATACTCTTTGCATCAATGATTGTTCCATGCTTTACGCCAATCTCACCCAGTTCATCATTGAGTTCGCTAATAAGTTCTGTCTGTTTTAGAATTAATGTCAGTAATTTCATATCTCTTCTCCTATTTTATTTTCTTCTGCAAAATGCTTTTTGCAGTGTCAAACTGCTTATCTGTCTTTCCGTCGTTTTCCACTTTCACATCTGGTGTAATACCTTTGCCATTTATATTTCTACCATTTGGTGTGAAGTATTTTCTTATTGTAAGTTTCAAAGCTGAACCATCGTTAAATGGGAATACATTTTGAACAACACCTTTTCCATAACTTTGAGTTCCCACTACTGTTCCTGCTTTAAAATCTTGAACAGCTCCCGCAAAGATTTCTGATGCACTAGCACTTCCCTCGTTTTGCAAAACAACCATTGGAAGTTTTAGACATTTAGCATCTGATGTTTCTTCATCTCTATTGCCATTCTTATCTTTAGTAAACACAACCACTCCCGCTGGCAATATATCATCGAGCATCTGACAAACCACATCGTATGAGCCACCTGGGTTATATCTTAGATCAAAGATTATACCCTTCATCTTTTTCTTCTTTAATTTTGCCAATTGCTTTTCAAACTGCACTGCCGTGTTATCATCAAACTCTGATATTGCAATGTAGCCTATCTTTTTCTTATTATCTACCATCTTGGATGCCACACTTGGAGAGTCTACTGGCTTTCTTATCAATGTAACATTTTTAAACTTTGTAGTTTTAGGATCATATATTTTTACAGTGACTTTAGTGTTTTCCTTACCCTTAATCTTGGATACTACTTTTTCTAGATCCATTCCTGTCACTTCTTTGCCATCCACTTGAACAATAACATCATCTCTTTTTAGTCCCGCTTTCTTGGCAGGGCTATTGTCGATAACGCTTGTGATAGATATTATTCCATTCTTATCGTTTTGAGTTACATACGCACCAATTCCCACATATTTGCCAGAGTTTTCTTGCTGCAACTGTTCATATTCTTTTTGCGTGTAGTACTCAGAGTAAGGATCATCCAATCCTTCAATCAAACCTTTGTATGTTCCTTCTTGCATTTTGCTTTTGTCGATTTTGCCGTAGTAATATTCATCCACTACCTTCTCCATCAAAGTAAGTTTCCTAGCTGCTAACTCACTGACAGTAGTTCCTTTCGGCATAGCAAAATAAATACCAGCACCAATACCAATTGCTAGTACTGCTGCTGATAAAATTCCAAGTATAAATCCAGTTTTGAAGTTTTTATTTTTCATTGTTTTATCCTATATAATTATGCGGGTTAACATATGACCCGTTTACTTGCACGCCAAAGTGCAAATGGTTACCAGTGGATGAACCTGTTGTTCCCACTAGTCCAATAGTCTGTCCTTTATTGACATGTTGTCCAGCTTTTGCAATTCTTGCTGACATATGCATATATACAGATACCACTCCATTACCATGGCTTATACCAATCCAATTTCCTGCTGTAGAACTAAAGCTTGACCAGGCTACTGTACCTGCTTTAGCTGCCACTATAGGTGTACCAGCTGGTGCTCCTATATCAAGTCCTGAGTGGAATCCTCCACCGCTTCCGCCAAATGGATCTCCTCTGTATCCATACTCAGAAGTGATAGTGTGACTAGATGGACAAGGCCATGTCCAACCTCCACCTTTAGTTCCTTTGCTTCCTTTATACTTCACAGAACTAGATGCAGTGTTATTGTACTGCTGCTCTGCTTGCTCAGCTTGCGCAATGGC
Organism: Eubacterium sp.; assembly: GCA_017965495.1. Taxonomy (GTDB): domain Bacteria; phylum Bacillota; class Clostridia; order Lachnospirales; family Lachnospiraceae; genus Eubacterium_G. The sequence continues at coordinate 10,169 of JAGCPW010000010.1, forward strand.
TGCCTGCTGTGCAGCTATCTCGTTAGCAATTCTCTTTTCAGAAGCTTCAGTATGTTTAATCAAATCATCATAACCTGACAATTCTTTTTTCTTACTTGCCTCAAGGTTTTTAAGTGATGCCTGTTCTGCTTTTTGTTTGTCTTGAAGTGCAAGCAAGTTGTCTTTCTCATCGCTAAGTGCTTTTTTAGATTTGGCAATTTTGTCTTGAGTATCTTTTAGTTTATTAAACATCTTTCTATCATAGGATGATAGTTCAGTAATATACTCAGCCTTGTTTAAGAAATCACTGATGCTCTTAGAATTTAGTAACATATCAAGCATCTCAGTGTCTCCATTTTCATACATAAACTGGATGCGCTTTTCCATATCCTTGTTTTGCGCAATCACACTCTTCTTAGCCTTATTAAGTTTTTTCTTAGTCTTCTTAATGTCTGTTTGAGTCTTATCTAGTTTCTTTTGGTTTTCATATATCTGTGTAGCTACACTTGAAAGTTGCTTATCAACTGATGCCAAATATTTCTTGGCTTCACTCTTCTTTTTCTTATACTTATTTTTGTTTGCTGCCACAGACTCTTGCTGCTTTTTAAGGTTGCTCATCTTGTCACTCTTTACAACGGCAAACGAAGTAAACGACAAAGATGCCGCTAGCACTAATGATAAAACTATTTTCATAAATCTTTTCATCTTATTACACCTTCAAATGCTTTCTGATTGAGAAGAATGATCCAATCAAACCAATTCCTACACCTATTCCAATTCCTACTGGAATCAAAATAGCAAACACTGTACTCTGTGGCGCGAAAGAAATGTTTCTTGCAAACACGCCAAACTTATTTATAATCAAACCTATTAGTCTTGAGTAAACTACAAACATAATCACTAGAGGAATAATTGAACCTATAAGTCCGATAGTTACACCCTCTATTACGAAAGGCGCTCTAACAAAACTGTTTGTAGAACCAATAAGTTTCATAATCTTTATTTCTTCTTTACGCACATTGATTCCAATCATAACTGTGTTGCTAATTAGGAATACTCCCACACCTAACAGTATGATAATAAGTGCGATAGAAACATATCCCAAAAGTCTCTCTAGGTTAGTGAGTGTAGCTTTTGCTTTTTGGGAATGTTTAACTTTTCTAATTCCTTCTATCTGTTTAACATCCTTCACAAACTTATCTTGTACCTTAATGTTTTTCAAATAGATAGTATATGATGCAGAGTTCGCCAAAGGATTATTTTTCTCAAAACCTTTTGCTAGCTCTGGGTCTTCTTTAAAGTAGTCTTCCTTAAAGTCTTTCCACGCCTTCTCAGCAGAAGTAAACTTCATAGACTTAACTCGCTTGTCAGCCTTAATCTGTTTTCCAATCTCATCAATCTTTTCTTGTGGAGTATTATTCTCAAAGAACACTGTCACTCCCACTTTTTGCTCTAGTTCTTTTTCCATGTAATTAACATTGATAATGATTGCTAGGATTACACTGATAAGGAAAATACACGCAGCAACTGTTCCTATAGATGCCACAGAATAAAGTTTATTTCTCTTTATATTTATTAAGCCTTGCTTTACGCAATAACTTGCACTTCTTGCACTCATTATTTGTCCCCCTTATTGTCGTTAATCTTTACGCCTTGCTTTAGGGTAATGACGCGCTTCTTCATCTGCTCAACTATCTCCATATTGTGAGTAACCACAATAACTGTAGTTCCCTGCTCGTTAACTTTATCAAGCAGTTTCATAATTTCCCATGCGTTATCTGGATCTAAGTTACCAGTAGGCTCGTCCGCCAAAAGAATATCAGGCTTATTAACCAAAGCCCTCGCCAAAGAAACTCTTTGTTGCTCTCCACCTGATAACTCATCTGGGTTTGATCTATATTTTTCTGAAAGACCTACTAGGTTTAAAACTCTAGCAGCGTTTTTCTTAATATCTTTTTTATGTACTCCTATTACGTGCTGCGCAAAAGTAATGTTTGAATAAACATCCCTGTCATTTAGAAGTCTAAAATCTTGGAACACTACTCCCACATTTCTTCTGTATCTAGCCACACCTTTAGATCTTAGCTTAGCAATATCTACACCATTTATTTCTATAGTTCCCTCTGTAGGTTTAAGTTCTCTTAAAAGCATCTTAATAAAAGTAGATTTACCTGATCCACTGGCGCCTACCACAAAAACAAACTCGCCGTCATTAATCTTCATATTAAGATTCTTAATAGCTGGAAGTCCGTTTCCATATGATTTTGTCACGTTCTTAACTTCTATCATTTATTTCTCCATCTCATCCATAAACTCGATGTATTTTTTCATCATCATAACAACTTTAAACATCATGGCATCTTCAAACTCGCGAAGGTCAAAGCCAGTGCTCTTTTTTATCTTGTCTACTCTATAAACCAATGTATTTCTGTGGATAAATAACTGTCTAGCTGCCTCTGAAATGTTTAGATTGTTTTCAAACATTTTCTCAACTGTGACAGCAGTTTCATTATCAAATACTTCTGGCATTTCTCCGTCAAAGACATCATTCAAATATTCTCTACATGTATCTAGAGGCATCTGATAAATAAGTTTTTCAATTCCAATTTCCTTGTATGATACAACTTGCTCTTCTGCTCTAAATATTTTTGCCACATCTAGCGCTATTCTCGCTTCATTGTAAGCACTTGCTGTTTCTTTAATATTTGAAATAACCAGGCTGTATGCCACTCTAGCATTTTGCATAATCTCAGTATTTAACATATCTACTATTGAATACGCTATACTTGATGCCTCATCTAAATCTTTTGTATCTACTAGTTCTTTAACTAAGACAATATTTTTATCATCCACATCTGAGATAAGATCTGTATCTTCTACCAAAGCATTCTTCAAAGCCTCTATTACTATTCCGTTTTGCTCGTGCTCTGATTCAATAATAAAGACACATTTCTTTCCTTTGACTTCCACGCCCATCTGCTTAGTCTGATTTTTTAAGTCTGCAGGCATAATATCATTTGAGATAAGTTTCTTTAAAAATTCATTCTCATCTGATGACTCAGTGCTAGATAGTTTTTCAATCTGAAAGGCTGTCATCTCTCCTACTATCTTGGCATCTTTACCCTTTGATACAAGAATTTGTCCAGTTGCTAGTTTATAAAAACAAAGTGATGATTGCTCATCATCAGACTTTTTAGATTTTGCAAATTTAATAACGGCATCAGAAATTTTATCATCTTCGCCGTCTGTACTTGCCACGATTTTTCCACTTAAATCGTACACAAATAAATCGACTTTTGATATCTTCTTAATGCCGTCTAATGTATCTTTTAAAGTCTTATTTGTAATCATAAAAACCTCTTAAAAACCGCCTTTTTGTGCGCTAAAAATACGCACAATGCACCATCTATAATTGTAAATCAGACAGTGTTAAATTTCAACAAAGAAAAGCGGTTGATATGCAAAAAGAGAGTGATTCCGAACGACTTTTCTAGTGAGGAACACTCTCTTTTTGTTATCTAATTATTTCTTTCTCTTAAGGCTTTTAAGAAGAACTTTTTTAGGTTTCTTTTTACCCTTTACTTTAATCTTCTTTCTAACCTTTTTGGCGAAGGCATTCTTAGCTACTTTCTTAAGTGCTTTACCTTTAATCTTAACCTTCTTAAGCTTCTTACTATCGATAAACGCCTTTGCTTTTATTGTCTTAACCTTTGCTCCGATAGTTAGATTCTTGAGTTTCTTACACTTCTTGAATGCTTTCTTACCAATCTCTACTATCTTAAGTTTGTATCCACGGTATGAAACGCTAGACTTGATAGTTGCTTTCTTAAGTTTCTTCTGATACTTCTTAACAACCTTAGTCAAAGCAACTGAGCCAGCTTTACCTGATACAGCTTTCACTTTGTATACGTACTTGCCTGATGTGAATGACTGTCCAACCTTAAGAGTATTCTTAACTGGGTTAACAGGTTTCTTATCAGGATTTACTGGTGGTGTTGGAGGTACTGGATCATCTTTTTCCATTCTATCTAGATAATCTTGATCTGTCATTTCCCAAACAGGAATTTCGTCATCCTTTGACATACGCTCTTTGGCGATGTCTTTTTCTGCGTACTCATCTACTGTTGGAGTTTCGCCCTGCTCATATACAGGATTTACATTACCCTGTTGTGAGTAATAGTCAGGAAGTGAGATGGACTCCTCGTTACAATAACTTAGAAGTTGCTGTAATGCGTATCCACCGCCTGCACCTGCGCCTGTTCTAATACCTGCTGTTGTGTTGTTAATTACGTGGTTTATACCTACCTGTGGTCCAGAACCATTAGCAATCTCAACTATAACAGCATTCTCAATCATTACATCTGGTTTGTTTGGAACTTCTATAGCATTATCCAAGTGAATGCTTGCTCCATTTGTATTAATAAATACATCGTATATACCTAGGGCTACTGCATAATGGCTATCAACATTATCTGTTACCTTGTATGCAGCGAAGCCTTTCTTTTCTCCATCGTGACTCATCCAACCATCCTGGCTTTGAGGATCATAGCACTTCTCATTCTGTAAGAAGAATGTTGATCCAGCATTTCCGCGCCAAATGATGTCATACTCTTGGAAGTGCTCGCAGAACAATCCGTAAGCTGTCACATTATCACCGTTTATTATTGCACCGTTCTTAGATTTGTTTGTCCACCAACCTGTGTTATCTCCGTGGTCAGCTCTCCAAATCCAAGTGTGGTCAATAATTGTATTGTTACTATTAATTACTAGACATGTATCTACTGTTCCTCTGTGTTTAGCTCCACCTACACGGTAAATGATATCGTGAAGAACTGTTGGGTTTTCTGAGTGATCTTTATTACATCCTTCTTCACCAATCTGAACCAAACTATCTGAATGATATCCAGCGTCTATCAACAATCCTGCCAAACATACACCGCCCACATCTGATACTTTGATGGCTGTGTCTGAATTATCAGGAACGATTGTAGCAAGACCAAGTCCTAGAAGAATCTGGTCATTCTTTGTAACCTTAAGTGGCTCATCTACGTGATAAATACCTGGCTGGAATATGATATTCATACCCTTCTTAAGCTGAGCATTTAATGTCTTTGCATCGTCCTTATCAGGATTAGCAATATAGAAACATTTATCAACACTTAGAGATGTTCCCTGTCCCATATCTTCTTCTGTCCAAGAAACACCATTAGAATTCTTTCTAAGAGCTGGTACAAATACTTTGTAGCTGTCGCTCTCTTCGTCAAAGTATAAGAATGGTTTTTCTCTATCTACTGGAGTTCTATTAACAATTGTATTGTGTCCACGCTTATCCCAGTTAGTCTTACCAGAGATATTTTTCAAATCTGCATAACCTGCAGTATTTATTGGATCACCACTACATCCTTGAAGCATTTGATTCCAGTTAACACCGTATGCTTCTCCGTACATCTGACAGTTTCTATAATAATATTGTTGCTGTGAAAAAGATCCACATGGCTTATGGAATACTGAATCAGCTATAAATCCACCACTGGCCCAACCATAGTACCAGTCAAATGTTGATCTTCTTTCAATATTAAGTCTTCTAGCTGGAGCTGCCTGTGATGCACTCCACTGGAAGTTGTAGTATGGGTCATCATTATTGTCAGTATCTACAATAGAGGCATTTTCAAATCCTACCCAGAAATTACATGTAGCATTATTGCCCGATAGAGCTGCAGGCACTTTAACGTTTCTTAGTTTTGTATCTGTTGGCACTTTGCCTAAGCCTAATATTTGTGTGTAATAACCAATATTAAATGTGTCTACCTCTGCATCTGTTCTTACATAGTTTCCAGGTTTAAATGCAAGAGTATATCTATCTTCTCCAAATTGGTTATAATGCTGCTTAGCAAAAATATCAGCAGTTATTTTATTAATATCAGCAGCTTTATCTGTATCATTAAATACATACATATTCTTACCAAACATATTTATTTCAATAGATGCTGGATCAGAAAATGGTCCGATATCTGCTGAGTTTTTACCTCTTATCTTATAGTAGTTTTTATACTGTGACTCATTTGGGTTAGTGTCTAAGTAACTAGTTTCTGTAACTGTGTCTAGTAATTCATAGTCACCAAAACGACTCACTGAACGGTAAACATCATACATAGTAGATCCATTAGATGCTTCCCAATTTAATTTCATTCCATCATCAGTTTTTTCAAGAGTAATGTCTTCTACTTTCTCAGGTTTATAATCATCTAGAGTGGTAGCTGATACTGGAGCACAGTCTTTGTATGCATCGTTTTCTTCTACTCTAGTTATTGTTCTAACCTTTACATAGTATTTAGTACTAAGTGATAGACCTTTTACTTCAAAGTTAGTATCACCAGTTACTCCTGCTGATTTATATTCTCCATCTTCAGATGTTGAATACAATACTTCATATCCAGAATAGATACACTTATCTACTTCTTTCCATGAAACTTCAATAGATGTACCTGACACTTCACCTACTGTCAAATCTGTAACAGCATTAGGTTTAGTAACTGTATAAGGAATAAACTTTTCGTTGTTTGATACCTTCTCGCCTTCGTCTACTTTAATTTCAACTAAGCTAAATACATCTCCATCTAATGTAAAGTATTTACCATTGGCATTACTTCTAAAAGCAACTGTACCGTCGCCCTGAGATTCCATTCTTACAGATTCCCATCCACTTGGATTAGTTCTTCTGCCCATCTGGAACACTTTATCATTATCAGCTTTCCAACTTGTATTAGTTCCTTTACAAGTGAAGTTCATAATTGTTTTGTCGGCGAAGTAGTTTGTTCCTGCTCCATAGTAAATTGTAAACTTACCATTATCAGGAACAGAATCTTCCCCGTTGTACACAGTTGTAATATCGATAGGGTCGTTCTGAACTCCGTTTAATGTAATGAGCTTTCCTGTTGCTACTGAAACAAAATAAACTTCAGCATTAATAACAGGATCATCAGCTTTTACCATCTGAGTTTCCATAGGTAAATATCCCACTGTTAGTGCTACCATCAAAGCAATAGTTAGCACTCTTTTAATTAATTTTTTCATAATAAAACTCCCTTTATTAATAATTCTCAATTTTTGATTTTTCCGCAACTTTTGCCATTTTTTATTCTATAAAACAAAGTTGATAAAAACAATATAATAACTATCGCATTATTCAGTATAGGTATTCATTTTTTACCAAAAAAGAGAGCGGAAACCGCTCTCTTTTTGTATAGAAAATATTATTAGTTAATTTGTAATAACTTCTTCTGTATCTTTGTCGAAGATATGGATTTTGTTAACATCCATAGCCATAGTAACTTCGTCACCCACTCTAGCATCTGTACGAGCGTTAACCTTAGCTGCACACTCGAAACCTTCAATATCAAAGTGTAAGTGAACTTCAGCACCAAGAAGCTCGTAGATCTTAATCTTAGTCTCGAACTTGCTGTCTGGTGACATCTCGATGAAGCTTTCTTCATCATGAATGTCCTCAGGTCTGATACCCATAATTACCTGCTTGCCAACATATCCGCCATCAACCAATGCCTTAGCTTGATCTGCTGGAACCTTAATATATGTACGAGCCTGACCAATGTGAAGCATAACATCTTCACCCTGCTTTTCAACTTCACAATCGATGAAGTTCATCTGTGGTGAACCCATAAATCCAGCTACGAATAAGTTTGCTGGCTTGTCATATAAGTTCTTAGGTGAATCAACCTGCTGTACAACACCGTCTTTCATAACGATGATTCTTGTACCTAGAGTCATAGCCTCTGTCTGGTCGTGTGTTACGTAAATAATAGTAGCATCTAGATCTTTGTGTAGTTTAGCAATCTCGACACGCATCTGTACTCTCAACTTAGCATCCAAGTTAGATAGAGGCTCATCCATTAAGAATACTTTAGGGTTACGAACGATTGCACGTCCCATAGCCACACGCTGTCTCTGACCACCTGATAAAGCCTTAGGCTTACGATCAAGTAATGCTTCTAGATCCAAGATCTTAGCTGCTTCCTTAACTAATCTTTCCTGTTCAGCCTTTGGAACTTTTCTTAGCTTAAGTCCAAATGCCATGTTATCGTATACTGTCATATGTGGATATAGAGCGTAGTTCTGGAATACCATCGCGATATCTCTGTCCTTAGGCTCTACATCGTTTACCAATCTATCTCCGATGTATAACTCACCAGATGAAATCTCTTCCAAACCAGCAATCATACGAAGTGTAGTAGACTTACCACAACCTGATGGTCCTACGAAAACGATAAATTCTTTGTCTTTGATTTCTAGATCGAAATCTTTTACGGCATGAAATCCGTTAGGATAAATTTTGTTAATCCCTTTTAATGATAAACTTGCCATGTTTCCCTCCTGAAACTAATAATATTTTATTTTCCTCACCCCGTTCTATGGCCTAAGCCATACGCATACAGTTATTTTAAAACACTGTGATAAAAATTACTATATCGCAATTGTACAAAAAAAACAAATGTTTTTTGTCTATTTTGACTAAAGCGCTAAGTCCTTACTAAAAGGCTAGAATTTCACAAATACTTTGTTCAATTCATCGCCGTCCACACTTTTGAAAGTGACGCCTACTCCGTCCTTCTCCTTATGAACAAATGGGACAATCTTTTGACCTTCCACTGCTTCCTTCATAAAAGCAATTGAAATTTCTTTGGCTTTGTCTATATCTTCCACATACTCATACGCAAGTCTTAGGTAGTTTGCATTATTCATATGTCCATTGTTATCAATGAAACTCTTTGGAACTATCTTAGCTTTTTGCTCCTCGCCTTCGCTTTCAAATTCCATTTTGCGCTCAGCTTTCACATCGTCAAAAGCCTCACCCAGCTCGTATCCCACAAAATCTTCTTCTGTTATACGAAGCGGACTTCTGCTGTCTAGATCAATCAAAGTCCAAAGAGAATCAGCTTTAATAATGAAGTCTTCATTCTCATCCATAATGCAGTAATTTCTTCTTCCGAAGAATCCTCTGAAGTTAGTAGGTTCAGTTCCTACTATTATATTCTCTTCATATTTAACTGGTCTTTTGATAATAAGTTTATAACCAATCAAAACCCAAGCCTTGTTTAGTCCAAGCATAAACTTAACACCTTTGCCGATGGTTTCGGACTGCTCCGTTGAACAATTCTGAAAAAGATTTAAAATCTCATACGGTGGAACTGTTCCTGTGTTATCCACTAAACTATATCTAACTTTGTCTTTGTATTTATACATAATTTCTCCTAAAAAAATAGCGCCGAAGTTTTCTAACCCCAACACTTACTCACTAGATAAAATTATACCCTTTTTGAAAGATAATGACAATTTTTTAATTTGATTTTTTCATTATTCTTATTATAATTGTTAAAGGCGCAGGTTTAGCGCCTGGAGGTTATAAATGAGTAGATTAAAGGTGGCTTTATTGTTATTTAGCTTGGGATTTATCTTTATAGTTTTAGATATTCCTATTGCTACTAACCTATCTTATCCACACAATTACGAAAACTCTAAAAAAGTGATTGGCGAATATCAATATTACAATATCGCTTCTAATTACGGCGCCACTTGTACTTACAAAATGTTAGACGATTCTAAGTCCAAGACAAAGGAACCGGAAACTAAAATCAATCAGCAAAAAGGCATCAGATCATCAGCGCCAAAACTCACAAAGGTTATCGATAAAGTTTATTTTAAAAATGTACAAATAGATATATTTAGCGACTTCGCTGGATTCTTATTTATATTAATAGGAAGTATCTTGATTATTAAATGTGCTAGACAGTTCAAACTTGCTATTCTTACATCTGTTGCAGGTTTGATTGTTCACGGTATTATGTTTGCTCTGCCATTCATAATTAATGGCATTGACCTAGTAAATGCATCATTTTTTATTGGTATGATTTATCTTGCTATTAATGTAGCAACAATCTATTTGATAACAGCGGCATTGCTTAGAATGATTCCTGGTCCATGGTGTAGGGATGAAAGAAAATGGTGTAAGATTCTTTGGTTCGCATCTTTTGCATCTCAATGTCTTGCCACTTTCACATTTTGGCTTGGATCAGATTTCGGAATGTTAAAAGCATTGGCGTGGGTAATCTTCGGATTTACTATTTTTATTCAGTTAGCATTTTGGTACATCTATATGCGTGCCAAAGATTATATAAGGGGTACTTATGAAAAGTATTATGTTAAAACGAGCAATTAAAATATTTGTCTTTGTGTTTGCTGCTTTGGGATTGTTTGCAGTCTCAAAAGTTCAAGCTAATGCGGGCGAACTTAAAATGCACACCATTTATGTAGGACACGGTGATTGCATTCTTTTGGAGAGTAAGGGCCACTATATGCTAGTGGACAGCGGAGAGGCTTCCGCCAAAGATACTATTTTAAACTACCTAGAAAAACATGTAGTGGGTGACACTATTGATTATGTAGTAGCAACTCACGGCGACAAAGATCATATCGGTAGTTTCCCAGCTATCTTCAAAAAATATGAAATTAAAAATTTGGTTTACTCTGAACCTGAAAAACCTTACACTAATCCAGATACTGGTAAGGAATCACACTTTGGAAAATTTGTGGATGCTATAAACGAAGAAGAAGGTTTAGTATATGGAAATCCATTCGAGGGTCAAACTTGGACATTTGGCGATGCCTCAGTGAAGGTTATATATGATGGCAGAAAAGGAACCACTTACAATGAATCAAGTATTGTGACAAAAGTCACTTGCGATGGCAAATCTATTTTGATGACTGGCGACCTTCCTACTACTATGGAAGAAAAACTTATGCCAAAGAAATATGATTTGAAGGCAGATATTTTGAAGGTGGGACATCACGGAGCTGCTGCTTCCACTTCTGCAGATTTCTTAGACTATGTAAAACCTACACACGCAGTTATACCAAATGGTTATACGGAACAGGGTGAGTATTTCCCAAGAGATTCTGTTTTGCAAAGACTTGCTCTTAGATTTATCAAGACATATCTAGCCACTGAGGGCGATATCGTTATGAATATAAAGAATGGTGTGATTTCAACTACCCACAAAGAGAACACTAAATTCCAGTGTATCTCTAGGGGACAGATTGTAGTGATCGGTAGCAAGTTCTATGCATCAAACACTATTGGCAAAAAGGTTACACCAAAGATTCATGTTTACGCAAACGGTGAACTAATTTCAAGCAAGCATTACAACATTTCATACAAAGATGCTACGCACACAGGAATTGCCACTGTTAAGGTAACTGGTACTAAAGAAAAATATGTGGGTACTTTAAGCACCACTTTTTCTCTTCTACCTAGATTGTCAAAAATAACAAGTTATTCAAGATCTAAGAATAAGAAGAAAATAAAACTTCAGTGGAGCGCACAAAACTACGCAAGCGGATATACTATCTGGTATTCATCGGATAAGAATATGGAAAAAGACTCCCACAAGATTACAGTCAAAGGCGGAAAGAATAACAAAAAGACTCTCAAAGGACTTAAGAAAAAGAAGAAAAAATATTACGTTAAGATACAGGCATTCAAAGACGGTATCGGAAAAGGTAAATGGACTACCAAAAAATGTATTAAATAATTTTTCCCAAAACAAAAAGACGTACGGGTTCACTAGAAAAGTCGTTCACCCATACGTCTTTTTGTTTGTAACTATTTATTACATTTTTAATAGAGAGATTCATTTCCTCCTGTAATTAAGTTTGAAATGTATCTACTTACGTATACGCCTTCTGCTGAGGCTTGAGATAAAGAATGTGTGGTACCTGAGCTGTCTCCAATAAAGAACAAACCTTTTTGTTCACTCTCAAGATGCTCATCCAGCTCTATCTTTGAATTATAGAATTTAACTTCTGTACCATATAGCAAGTTGTCATAGTTTGCAGTACCTGGTACCAATTTATCTAGGGCAAATATCATTTCTATAATAGTATCTAGTGTGGCCTTTGGCATACAAAGTGCCAAGTTACCCGGGCTAGCCTCTAGAGTAGGTCTAACAAAGCTTTCGCGAAGTCGCTTAGCATTAGTTCTTCTCTCCTCTAGCAAGTCACCAAATCTTTGAACCATAACTCCGCCTGATAACATATTTGCTAGGTTAGCCACATGCTCACCGTATGCGTTTGAGTCTTTGAATGGCTCAGTAAATTTATGTGTAACTAAAAGTGCGAAGTTAGTATTGTTTGTATAAAGTTTTGGATCATCGTAACTGTGACCGTTCACTGTTACTATTCCGTTTGTGTTCTCTGCCACCACTTCTCCGTGAGGATTCATACAAAATGTTCTGCAGACACTTCTAGTCTTAGGTGAACGATACATAATCTTACTCTCGTATACGCTATCTGTGATTGGCTCCCAAACTTCAGCTGGACACTCAAATCTAATACCAATATCTACTCGGTTGTTTTCATTTGCAATGCCAAACTTTTCTGTTAGTTTTGAAACCCAAGCAGAACCACTTCTGCCCGCTGCCACTATCACATACTTAGCCTCGAAAGAATCTCCATCCTCGCAAGTAACTTTCCAATCATCTTTCGACTTTTCAATATCTACCACATCTTTGTAGCACTGAATTTCAATGTTATCTGAAATATGATTTATTATATTATCTAATATATAGTAGTTTCTCTCTGTTCCAAGATGGCGAACTTCAGCATCTAGCATATGCAAGTCGAACTGAAGAGCTCTTCTCTTTAAGTCTGAGCCCACAGTAGAATATTTCTTGGCGTCTTTGCCGCCGAATTCTAAATTGATAGAATCCACATAGTTCATCAACTTAATCGCTGGTTCATCTCCCACGTACTCGTAAAAGTCTCCGCCAAAGTTGTTTGTAATATTGTACTTTCCATCTGAAAAAGCTCCCGCTCCTCCAATACCTGTTGTGATTGAGCAGTGCTGACAGTTAATACAATTCTTAACTTCGTCTCCGTCTATTGGACATTTGCGCTCTTTAAGAGTTGGTCCCTTTTCCAAAAGACAAACTTTTAAATCTGGATTATTTTTATTGAACTCGTAAGCTGCAAACAGTCCTCCTGCTCCACCGCCCACAATAATTACATCGTACTTCATTTAGTCTCCTTTGAAATATCCTTACTCGGCATCTGGGTTCTCTCTTAATTGGGCGAAGCTATCTCCGTTATCTCCAAAAACAACTTTCTGCGCGAGTAAAATCATTTCATCTAAAGTTTCTTGAGTCATCTTAGATTTGATTGTTACCACTTGCTCGCACACTTCCACATTCATCTCATCAAGGATAGCCTTCATAGCACGAGCTGCTGATGGCGCCCATGAACCATTCTCAATCAAGTAGACTTTTCTATTCTGATAGTTTTTGTGTTTTAGACGTCTTAGGAAATCTTCCATAGGTGGGAACACTCCTGCATCATAAGACGATGCTGCCAAAACTAATCTATCGTATCTGAATGCATCTTCCACGCACTCGTGTATATCTTCATCAGTCAAATCTGCTATTGCTACTTTTTGTTCGCCAGTTCCCTCCAGCACTTCTAGGAACTTCTCTGCTGCTTCTGCAGTGTGTCCATGAATAGATGCGTAGCAAATAAATACGCCTTTATCTTCTGGCTCGTAGCTACTCCATGTATTGTAAAGATCTAGATAGTAACCTAAGTTCTCATCTAGCACTAGTCCGTGAAGTGGACAAATGATTTCTATATCCAAGTCCGCTGCTTTCTTCAAAACATTTTGAACTTGCATTCCATATTTTCCTACTATATTAAAGTAGTATCTTCTAGCTTCGCATGCCCAGTCTTCATCTGCATCGCGTGTGCCAAATTTGCCAAAGGCATCTGCGCTAAATAAAACCTTCTCACTAGACTCGTAAGACATCAAAACCTCTGGCCAGTGTACCATTGGCGCAGCTATAAAACTTAAAGTGTGACTTCCAAGTTCAAGTGTATCTCCCTCAGCCACCACTTTAATCTCCTGGTTTATTTCTTGTCCAGCGAACTGCTTCATCAATTCCACAGCCTTAGCACTAGTGACGATTGTGATGTTTGGATACTTCTTAACTAAATCCAAAATGCTTCCAGAGTGATCTGGTTCCATATGATGAACAACCAAATAGTCAGGCTCCTTCTTTCCCAAAGCCTTCTTTAGATTTTTCATCCACTCATCTGTAACATCAGAATCTACTGTGTCTAGAATCGCAATTTTATCATCCATTATGACATATGAATTGTAAGCCATTCCCTCGTCAAGATCGTACTGGCCTTCAAACAAATCAATATCATAATCATTTACGCCTACATTAATAATTGTATCTGTAACTTTTTCCATTTTTAGCTCCTACTTATTTGGATTAGAATGTTTTTTGTTCTTGTAATATGTTACATCATCACCGTTTGAATCTTTTAGTATCAAAGTTTTGCCATTAACTGTGTAAGGCATAATAACTGGGTTATTGTCACCGCTGTATGTGATGTAAACTTTGTTGTTTTTTGTTTTATATTTGAAGTGCATAGCTTCGCTACCTGTTGTGTAAACACCAGTACCATCATGTTTAAATGTGTATACGAAGATTCCACCTTCCCAAGTCCAAGAACCTATGATGTTTCCACCTTTGGCCTTTGTCTTCTTAGGGGCAGCCTTTGTGGTTTTAGGTGCTTTAGTAGTCTTCTGCGAAGGGACAGCTGTCACAATCTTAGTACCTTTTTGTGGCGCCTGTGTCTCTGTACTATTGGCTGGAACCACTGAAATACTTCCTACTTCTGCTGTTGTTTTGTCATCTGATTTTTTGCTATCACAAGCGCAACCAAACAACATTCCCATACATCCTACTATACAAATTAAAGCGATTATTTTTTTCATTTTATCTTCCTCCTATTTTATCCAAAGTATATATCGTACCAAACTAGGAATACGTAAATAACATATGTCTTTAACCAGAAATTACTATTTCCATTTACATATTCATCAAGTATTTTTACTAACTCGTCTGTGTTGAAGAACTTCTCAGCGCTAGCACTTGTAAACTTTTCTCTAATCTTGCTAGCGTATGGTTCTTCTGCTAACCAGAATCTTACTGGAACTACAAAACCAAGTTTCTTTCTAAATGCTACTTCATCTGGAAGCACCTTGCTAGCTGCCGTACGTAGTGCTACTTTGTTTTGCTCTTCTGTTACTTTAAAGTCTGCTGGCAATCTTGATGCGATGTTAAACATTCTAATGTCTGTTAATGGCATTCTTATTTCAAGACCGTGAGCTGTAGATGTCTTATCAACGTTTAGATAAATATCACCCTCTAGGTAGTTGATAATATCAATCATGCTCATTGTATTGATAGCTGGCTCACCAGCAGTTTCTTCGTATATATCTTTAACCATATCAAATGGTTGGATATCTGGATTGTATTCTTTTAGTATCTTTTGCTTTTCTTCCTCGCGCATAATACTTGTGCTTCCAAGATAAGCTTTGTTCTTAATCTTATCTTCGTTCACTGGATTTCTGTAAGCATTATATCCGCCAAAGAATTCGTCTGCTCCCTCGCCCGAATAGCAAAGAGGATTTTGCGCAGCTGCTGCTTTACATCCAAGTGAGAATGTAACAGCTGAAGCATCTCCAAGAGGCATCTCCATATTTTCCATAACAAATGGAATCTCATTAAAGTATTCCTCTGGTCCTACTTCTTTTAGTGAGAACTTTCTTCCGAAGTGTTCGGCAGTTTCTTTGGCGAGCTCTGCTTCGTTATATCTAACACCGTTATATACTGCTTTATCGCCAAGAGCTGTCTCATCGTATCCTATAGAGCATGCTGTGGTAGCATCTGTGATAGCCAAAACATAAGATGAATCCACACCACCTGATAGGAATGAAAATGCTTCTTCCTCTGGAAGTTTCACCTCTTTTACTATCTCTTCCATAGTATTAGAGATTTCATCTGCCCACTCTTCTAGGCTCTTGCCCTCTTCTGGATGAAACTCTGGTTTAAAATATCTAGTAATATTCACTTCGCCATTTTCAAAAATCAAATATCTACTAGGAAGCAATTTCTTGACTCCCTTAAACATAGTGTCCTCTCCTGGACAGTATGTGAAATTCAAATACATTTGAAGCATATCGTGATTGAACTCTTTTATAAATCCATCTTGCTTCATAATCTTTCTGATTTGATTTCCAAACAAGAGGTCATTTTCCTCTGTCACATAATAATAGAAAGGTTTGGTTCCGAATTGATCTCTTGCACAGTAAATCTTATCTCCATCCACTATGGCAAATGAGAACATTCCGATAAGATGGTTCACTACTTCTTCGCCCCATCTCTCATAACCTTTAATAATTATTTCTCTTTCTCTATTCTTTGCTTCTTGATCTTTTTCTATATGTAATTCTTCGCAAAGAGCATTCCAGTTTCTAATATGTCCCTTGTACTCTTTTAACTCAATCATATAAACCTCCGTTCTAAACACCATTTATTATTATACCAAATTTACTATGTTTTGTGGCTTTATATCATAAGTTTGTTCAAACAAAAAGCGTAGCAGTTATCAAACTGCTACGCCAAAATCGAGTTAATTTTTATTATTTAACTTTTATTTTTATTTTCTTGTAAACTCCAGTAGTTGCATAAACATATACATAACATGTACCTTTGCCTACACCTTTTATCTTGCCAGATTTGCTAACCTTAGCAACACCTTTATTGCTACTTGCGTATCTAAATCTAGGTGTATGTCTTGTTGGAATTAGTTTCTTCTTAGCACTTAGTTTTTTAACTTTAGCTTTAATCTTATAAGATTTCTTAACCTTTACTGAAACTTTTTTCTTCTTAACTGTTACAGATTTTGCATTTGTAAATCCTTTTGAACTGCCACTAGTAAATACATGGGCCTTTGGACTCTTAGCAATATATTTTTTCTTTCCGTTTTTCTTAGTCCATGCTTTTACATATGCCTTGTAAGCTGTGTTTTTCTTTAAACCAGTCTTTGTCCAACTAAATGTTTTGCTTCCCTTTATAGTTTTAATTAGTTTTGGTTTGCTCTTCTTTTCTTTTCTATTACAACGTGAGAAGAAAATATCGTATCCTTTCGCACCTTTGGCTTTGGTCCATGATACTTTAAGTTTATTCTTGCCCTTTGCTTTCATAGTAACAAGCAATACGCTTTCCCCCTTAGCTGGGATTGACTGCTTCTGTACGTGCGAAGAATCATTCTTACATACACGCTGTTTTTCGCCTGCCTTAGTAGCTGTAGGCTCTTTTGTCACTTTCCATTCTCCCCAGTTGTGTCCAATTGCTTTGTCTACAACTTTTTCATTTTTAATTTCTTCATTACATTTAGTACATTTAACTCTTTCTCTATGTGAGCCGTCTTTTGTACATGTAGGTTTTACAACTTCAGATTTTTGTACTGCTCCTGGAACATGCTGAACTTTTATCTTTACACCTATTTCACTAACTTCTGCACCTCCAGTTCCTTCTCTTTCACCTTCCATTGATACTATGTGCTCACATTCGCCTTTTACTTTTTTGCCTTGCCAATCAGTATAAGTAACTGATATGTCTTCTTTCTTCATGTTTCTGTTATAGTAGTAGCCGTAAGCTCCTTCAAATGGAAAATCTGCACTAATTTCGTCTCCGCCTTTTACTTCTCCTTCAAACAAATCATACCATCCATATCCTGGATAATCTGGATCTTCATACCAAGTTGCCCAACGTGGGTTGTAATAATCTTCACCCGTTACTAACTGCCATTTTTCGCCACTTGGAACTTTTACTCCAGCCACAGTATCTTCCATTAAAACATCGCCACATGAAGGAGGTGTTACCTCCACTGACATTTTATCTAATTCTTTAAACCATATAGCATAAACTGTTAGTTCATCATTTACAGCTTTTTCGGAAAGTCTCACATACCAAAGAGCATATCTAGCATCATCATATTGCTCATAATTTGTTATAGTGCTAGGGTCATCAAAAGAAAATGCATTATAATCTCTTGGTCTTCCATTATGATATCCGCTAACTTCTGGCAATTTTACCACATCCATTAAATCATCTATGTCATAGTATAATTCTACGTCTACTAATTTTTCTTTGTCTACATAAATAACATTAGGTTCATCTGGATGTATTGACATTAAACCTGGGAACCAATCTTCAGCATAATCGTCCAAAGAAATATTCCCTTTTCCACCTGTATCAACCTTTAGTTTGATATAGTTTTCATCACTCACTTGAGCACCTGACTTGTCCGCCGCTACAGTCATTGGCATTAAACCAATCACCATTGCTAAAACAACAACAATAGATAACAATCTTTTTTTCATATATTCTTCCTCCTTATTTAGATTTTATCCGTTCGTTTTAGTTGCTAACTTTAGAGTATCACTTCGATGCCAATATTTATAGTGTTATTTTTTTATTCCTAAAGCATCATACCAGTTTGAAAAATCTCTTAGTATGTAAGCCATAGCCTCAATCTCTTTCCACGAGCAGTCGAGCATAAATGGCTTATAGAAAAGTGTCCAAACTGCTGAAGTTAAAATGTTCATCTCATTTTCTGACACTTCCTTAGTGGCCAAACCTCTTCTTCTAGCTTCTTGATAAAACTTGTAGTGAGTTGAATTTAGTTTTTCAGTCCATACATCGTGAAAGTCGCTGTATCTAGTTCCAGATGCACACTTGATAAGAAGGGTAAATCCTTCTTTGTGATCGTACAAATACTTAAACCATCTCAAGTTAACTTCTGGATTCATATGAAAACCATCCAGTAGTTCTTGATCTGTCATTTCAGTTAAATCCGCCTCAGCAATTCTCTGAACATAGTTATCCATAGCCTCAATAGTATCTGATACTATCTCGCTAAATAGCTCTTCTTTTCCTGAGTATCTTTTATAGAGCGCTCCTGTGGTCACTCCTGCTTTTTTGCAAATTTCCGAAAGCTGTGCCATCTCAAAGCCTTTTTCCAAAAAGACTTCTTTGGCTGCTTTCAATAATCTTGGGTCTATACTTCTATCTGGTGCTGACATTTCCCAACTTCCTTTCTGTTTTTATTTTTCTGTTTTATCTCACACTATTTCATTTTGTAATTCTACCGCTCACAAAACTCTATACCCATTATACCACTTAGTTATAATTTCTCATATAAAAAAATGGAGACCGAAATGAATCGGTCTCCACTCATTTTTTAGCCTTAATCAAGTGCTAGTAATTCTTTTTCAAATTCTGCAATCTGCTCGTCAGTCATATTAGCTTGTGGAAATTTCACACACTTACTGAGTTTGAAGTTCATGCCTAATTTGAGTTTTGGGTTTTCAGTAAATCCTGGTGAATACTTTTCTAGAAGTGCAACTGCCTCTGGATTTTCCATAAGCTCTTTTAGTTTGCTATCCATAGTAAGTCCCATCAGTATTACCTCCTTAAATTATTTTTTCTTAACCTTTTTAACTTTTGACCATTTGCCAAAGACTTTCTTCTTTCCGTCCAGTTTATAAGCCCTAGCTCTAATATAAAGCTTCTTATACTTCTTGAACTTCTTAGACTTAACAGTAAACTTCAATTTCTTTGAATATTTCTTCTTGATAGCCTTCTTGTTCTTCTTCGCAGTCTTCTTGCTCTTATAAACTGCAACTTGATAGCCTTTTGCACCTTTCACCTTCTTTAGTTTAATACTAATCTTCTTAGGTGTTTTTTTCTTCTTTATAGCCTGTTTTACTTTTGTCTTTCCAGGCTTTGTTACTTTCTCTGGAGGCTTGTAGTTTGGATCAGTCTTATAGGTATATGTATAAGTCTTTGCCTCGCTAATTAGCGTATCCAAAGGTGGCTCTACATCCCACGATCCTTCTTTCAAGTATCCTTCGTTTGGTTTGTTTCCTACTCCCGGAATATCTTCAGGTTTCAAAACCAGTGCCAAATCTTCATCGTCGTAGCGCGACAAATCGACTCTCTTATCTGCACTTGTTCCGTCGTCCCATTTACCGCCTACTACTTTGAAGGTGACTGGATATACTATCTTGGTCTTCGTGCGGAATGGTTGTGAATCAGTATGGCTATTGTCACCAACTGCTTTAACCCATACATAGTAGATTCCTGGCTCTGTCTGTGTAGGAATTTTGTCGCTATACTGATATAATCCCTTTTCTTTTCCACCTTCTTCTGCGAATATATTTCCGGGGTCAACAATAACAGTAGTTGTGACTAGCATAACTACCAGCAATACTGAACACACTCGCTTTAGAATTCTCTTTATAAACATAAAGCACCTCCTAAAGTTTATTAAAATTTAAATATCTTTTTACTTTTCTTGCGCTCTTCTTCCGTCCAAGTTCCAGCGCTCATTGCCTTAAAACGTCTAGCTTTATATTTTTGTATTTTTGATTCCATACAAGTAATCATAGTTACAATAGCAAGCACTCCTAGACTGTGGATTTTGTCGTAGTACATATTATCCTTGCTTATAATCTGAAGAATAAATTCAGCTAACTGTACTAGGATTGCTACTATTAAAACAACCTGATTTATGTATATAACGATAGTATCTCCCTTATGATCTATCTGCAAAATAATATGATTGATTAGAATTACAGTCATAGTAACTGTCAAAACAAATTCAAGAACGTCAATGATAAAGCTTCCCCTACCAAAAATTCCAGCCGATATCTGCCAGTACCAAAATGTTATCGCAGCAAGCACTGCTCCAGCGAGAGCTTTCTGAGCTGATGTTTCTCCTTTTTTGTAGCATACCATTAGTGCAATGGTAAGAGCCGCCACAATTGCATAGTTTACAAATCCCTCAAAGAAAGGATAAAGCGCATTGAATGCAAGGAAAACAAAACATACAATTCCCAAAATGCCGCTGACAATCATCAGTTTTGATTTAGTAAAAATATCCTCGAACCACTTCATATTTAATCCTCCAAAGTAAGCAACACAACACTCTCCACATGAACTGTCTGTGGAAACATATCAACTGGTGTCACTTCATTTAATTTATATCCGTTTTCTTTAAGCCACGCTACATCACGAGCTAGCGTAGCACTATCACAACTTACATAAACGATTCTTTCAGGATTCATCTCTACCATTGTCTGTAATAGTTTCTGGTCACAACCTTTTCTAGGTGGATCAACCACTATCACATCTGGATGACACTCCTCACCATCGTTTTCACTAAAATATTTAGGCACAACCTCTTCTGCTGCACCTTGTATAAATTCCGCACTGTCTATATTGTTTATTATAGCATTATTTCTAGCATCTTCTATGGCATTTCTCACTATTTCCACACCGTATACTTTCTTGGCTTTGTTTGCCATAGAAAGAGTGATTGTTCCTATGCCACAGTACATATCCCACACCACTTCTTCGCCTGTGAGATTCGCATACTCCAATGCTTTGTCATACAGTTTCTTTACCTGCTTAGAATTCACTTGAAAGAATGACTCCGGAGAAATTCTAAACTTAATATCTCCTATATAGTCTTCTATATATCCTGGGCCAAAGAGATGAACTGTTCTTTTACCCATTATGACATTTCCAAACTCTTTGTTTGTGTTAATAGAGATGCTTGTCATATTTGAAATTTCTTTTAAATCATCTACCAATTTTTCTGCTACTGGCAGTTCATCAGAATTGGTCACGACACAAACCATCACTTGCTTAGTAGCTTCTGATATTCGAATTAAGACGTGTCTTACATATCCACTCTGCGTTTGCTCATCGTATGGTTCAATATCATTATCCTTCATAAAAGAAATGACAGTATCCATTATTTCTTTGCAGATGTCTCTTCCATCTATTCTCATTCCAAGAACGCAGCCTGGAGTTTCAATAATAGAGTGGGTGCGTCCCGCAAAGAATCCATATGATATCTCACCATCTTTATTTTTGCCCACTGGAAATTGCGCCTTGTTTCTATAATAGTAAGGCTCATCCATTCCAATGATTGGTTTCATATTAATTTGGCAAGTGTCAAAGCCCCCTATCCTTTTAAAGTTATTGAATACTTTGTTAGCCTTAAACTCGAGCTGCTTGTCATAACTCATAGACTGAAGCTGACATCCACCGCACTGTTTTGCTACGGGGCATTTTTCTTCCACCCTATATTCAGATGGCGAAATTATTTCAATTAACTTTGCAAAGGCAAAGTTTTTCTTTGCCTTCATAATTTTGACTTTGCACTCGTCGCCTATCACAGTATCTTTTACGAAAAGAGCATAGCCATTTACTTTTCCTATGCCCTCGCCGTTAGTTCCTTGATCTTCAATTGTCACAGTTAGTTCGTCGTTTTTCTGATACATTATTTAACCTTCTTTGTGCCCGTCTTTTTTCTATATATAATGGAAATAATCGTTCCAATAAATATTCCTATACTAATCCACTGTGATGTGGATAATCCAAATGCCGCGCCTCTTATGGCATCGTATCTAAAGAATTCCAAGACAAATCTCACTACACTGTATGAAATTAAATATGTTTCTATAGTATAGAAGAAATCTTTTTTTATTTTCAAAATCAAAAGTATGATTGCTATTATTAAAACTAGTCCTGCTTCCACTAATTGCACAGGGAATAGTTCTTCTCCAGAAGGTGCTTGTGAGCCAGCAGGAAATTTCACTGCGCCTGGTCCATGATATGGCATTCCATAGCAGCACCCGGCACAAAAGCATCCTATTCTTCCGAAGCAATGCATAATAGGAATCATAAATATAAAATCTCTTATGTATGACCAAACATCAAGCTTGTGTATTTTACCGCTAAGCATCATAAATAGGATTGCTCCTATTAGTCCTCCGTAAAACACAAAGCCGTTAGACAGTATCGCCATGATACCTTTTAGCGATGCCGCTTGCGACCAATCTATATCTTTAAAGCTTATTATTAAAAACAATATTTTGGATCCTAAAAATCCTCCCACTATTCCGTAACTCTCAATTGTTAGCAGTTCTAACTTGTCTTTTTCAAATCTTTTGCAAAGGCTTAGCGCCACGGCATTAGAAACAATGATTCCAAGAAGAATCATCATTCCATACATTGGAAGTTGTATTCCAAATATATTCAAATATTCACACATATATCCTCCAAATAAAAAGGACTCTCTAGGAGCCCTTTATTTTATTCACTAGTTTTTCTGATACGTCTGTCCAGGGCGTTGTTCCATTTTAAAGTCCAACCTTCTTCATCTAGGTCAGCCTCTAAGCCCTCTTTCATCATTTCCATTCTAGCATCAGTGTTATCAGCCATACTTAATGCCATAGCTTCCACTAGAGATGGAACCTTTGGTGAACCGTATTCTAACTCACCGTGATGTGACAAGATGCAGTGCATTAATTCTTTCAATCTAACTGGGGAGAAGCCCTCTATCTTAGAAGCCTTTTCCTTTACCATCTCTGTTCCTATCACGATATGTCCGATAAGTTGTCCTGCATCTGTGTAGTCATTCTGTGGGAATGGTGATAGTTCTACCACTTTTCCAATATCATGACAAAGTGCAGAAGTTATTAACAAATCTCTATTAATTTCTGGATATAATTTACAATATCCATCACAAAGTTTAGTAACATTCAATGTGTGTTCTAAAAGCCCACCTACAAATGCGTGGTGCATTGTTTTGGCGGCAGAACTTTTCTTAAATGCAGCCACAAACTTCTCGTCCTCTACAAAGAAAGCATTGAGCAGTTTCTTATAATCATCAGTTTGAACTGTTCCTATTATATCTACCAACTCACTCATCATCTGTTCGATGTCTTTTTCAGTGCAAGGTAGATAGTCTGCCTCATTTACTTCTGTCATTTCAACTTTTCTAGCGCGTCTAATGTTCATTTGAAGCGCGCCATTAAATGATGTGATTTCACCAGTCACCTCTACGTAATCTAGGCTATCAAAATCATCAATGCCTGGATCATTTGGCTCCCAAACCTTAGCGTTTAGCATGCCAGTTTTGTCCTGCAAAACCACATTCAAGTAATCTTTGCCAGCCTTGGTGGTGGCAGCGTTCACTTGCTTTACCATATAAATGGTTTGAATATTATTTCCTTCTTCTAGCGTATTAATGTAATTCATAAATACCTCTTTCTAAGGTGCTAGGGTTTACCTAGCATCCATTCTTTATTATAATTGATTACAGAATTATAAGCAAAGGAATTATTATGAACAGCAAGGTTTTATCGACTTTAGAATTCAATAAAATAGCGAAAATGTTAGAGGACATAGCAGGATCAAACGCCGGCAAAGAACTTTGCCAAAAATTGGTTCCTATGTCTGATTTAAATGAGATAAAAAAGGCTCAAACATACACTGCAGATGCACTTTCTCGCATCTGGAAAAAGGGCGCCATCTCTTTTGACGGTCTTGTGGATATAAACGAGCCGCTTAAGAGACTTGAGATTGGTTCTGTTCTTGGAACCGGGGAGTTACTTAGCATTAAATCCGTGCTTGGCATTTCAAATGAGGCTAAAACTTATGGCCGTGATGTAAAAGATAAGACCGGCGCTAATGAAAAGTCTGGCAGCAACAATTCTGATGAGGAATATACTGACAGTCTCACTCCACTGTTCGAGCAAATAGAGCCACTCACTTATCTTAAAAATGAAATTGATAAATGTATATTGGCTGAAGATGAGATAGCAGACGATGCTTCCCACAATCTTAAAAATATTCGACGCCAAATGAAAATAGCAGCTGATAGAGTTCACACACAGCTTAATTCATTTGTAAATTCAAAGACGGGTAAAGATGTTTTGCAAGATTCTCTTATTACTATGAGAGATGGAAGATATTGCGTTCCTGTTAAGGCTGAGCACCGCGCTCAAGTGGACGGTATAGTGCACGATCAGTCTGCTACTGGTTCTACTGTTTTTGTGGAGCCAAAGGCTGTAGTAGATTTAAATAACAAACTAAGAGACTTGGCCGCCAAAGAAGCTGAAGAGATTCAGATTATTTTGGCGAACCTCTCAAACTCATGTGCAGAACATATAGACGAGATTTATCACAACGTGGACGTTTTAACTAAGCTAGATTTTATTTTGGCTAAGGGTGTTCTTGCGAAACAAATGAAAGCAACTATCCCTATTTTAAACGACCACGGATATATAAATATCAAACAGGGACGTCATCCACTTTTGGATGTGGAGACTGTAGTTCCTATTGATGTACATTTGGGAAAGGACTTTACACTTCTTGTAGTTACTGGTCCTAATACAGGTGGTAAGACAGTTTCACTTAAGACTGTTGGTCTACTTACTCTTATGGGGCAGGCTGGACTTCATATTCCAGCGGATGATAAGAGCGAGATTGCTGTTTTTGACGAAGTCTTTGCAGATATTGGTGATGAGCAAAGTATTGAGCAGAGTTTAAGTACATTCTCATCTCACATGGTTAACACTGTGGATATTTTAAAGAAGGCGGATGCCAACTCACTTGTTTTGTTTGACGAGATTGGTGCTGGTACAGACCCAGTGGAGGGTGCTGCTCTAGCTATTTCTATTCTATCGTTCTTAAAAGATGTGGGTGCTCGCATTATGGCTACCACTCACTACAGCGAACTTAAGCTTTATGCCCTATCAACTAATGGCGTTTCCAATGCTAGCTGCGAGTTTAATGTAGAAACTTTGCAGCCTACTTATAAACTGCTTATTGGTCTTCCAGGAAAGAGTAATGCTTTTGCTATTTCTAGCAAACTTGGTCTTTCAGAAGACATTATTGAGGGTGCTAGGGAGCGTATTGATTCTGACGATGAACAATTTGAAGATGTGCTAGAAAAAATCGATAAACAGCGCGTCCAGATTGAGAAAGATCAAGAGACTATCGCAGTTTACAAATCTCAAATTGAGAGTCTTAAGAAAGAATATGAGCAAAAGAGAAAGCGTCTTGAAGGTCAAAGAGATAGGATTGTAACTGAGGCTAAAGAAGAGGCGGCTAAGATACTAAAAGACGCTAAGCAGACAGCCGACAAAGCAATCTCAGACATCAATAAAAATAAAAAGTCAGTTAACACTAAGGAGATGGAGCAAGCAAGAGGAAGTATCGGCGAGATGCTTAAAGATGTGCAGACTCCTTCCATCAAGCGCTCTATCGGTTCTAAAGAACATAAGCCATCTGACTTTAAGCTGGGAACTGGTGTTAAGGTTTTGAGTCTTAACTTAAATGGTCATGTGACATCACTCCCAGACAAAGATGGAAACATGGATGTTCAGATGGGCATTCTTAATTCAAAGATAAATATTAAAGATCTTGAGATAATTGATGAACCTGACATCAAAGCACCTGGCTTTAAGAAAGGCTCTAGCGGAAAGATTAAGATGCAAAAATCTCAGGATGTTTCTATGGAAATAAATGTGATTGGAAAGACTGTGGATGAGGCTATCAATGCTTTGGAAAAATATTTGGATGATGCATATATCGCAAAACTACCACAGGTTACAATCATCCACGGCAAAGGAACTGGCAAATTAAGAAGTGCTATCCAAAGCTATTTAAAGAAATGTAAATATGTAGATTCATATAGAAACGGAACGTTTGGCGAAGGCGGAAGCGGAGCCACCATTGTTACATTTAAATAATTTTTAAAATTACTTCATATCTTTTTAATAATTATTTGTGACAATATTTTTAGGAGGAACTTATGGCAGACAAAAAGAAAATTTTGATAGTAGATGATGATGAGAATATCGCAAATCTTATTTCTTTGTATTTGACGAAGGAATGTTTTGAGACTCATATAGAAAACGATGGAGAATCAGCTATTGAGGCATGGAAATCTTTTAACCCAGATTTGATTCTTCTTGATATTATGCTTCCAGGAATGGATGGCTATGATGTTTGCAGAACTATCAGAAAAGAATCTAATGTTCCTATCATTATGCTTTCTGCTAAGACAGAAGTTTTTGATAAGGTTCTAGGCCTAGAGTTAGGAGCAGATGATTATATGATTAAGCCTTTCGATTCTAAGGAACTAGTGGCTAGGGTTAAGTCAGTTTTAAGACGCTACCAAGAGCCTACTTCCGCTCCTGAAGAGAAAGAAGATAAAGTTCTAGAGTTTAAGGATTTAACTATCAACCTTTCAAACTACGAAGTTATTTATAAAGGTAAACCTGTCGAGATGACTCCAAGAGAGATTGAGCTTTTATACTTTCTTGCATCATCTCCTAACCAAGTATTTAACCGCGAGCAATTGTTAGAGCAGATTTGGGGTTATGATTTTGCAGGGGACACTAGAACTGTAGATGTTCACATCAAAAGGATTAGAGAAAAACTCCCAGATACAGATGAGTGGGCTATCACTACTGTTTGGAGTGTAGGATATAAATTTGAATTGAAGAAGTAATATGATGAAATCACTTTTGACAAAACTTATAGCAATTTTTTTGGTAAGTGCATTGGTTAGCTTTGCACTTATCTATTTTGTGATGCCTGCTGCAGATAAAAATGTTGCGCTTATAACATACGTCATTGTTCTTGCAGTGTTCTTAATTGCTTTTGCTATTGTATATTTTCTATATATAAAGCCTTTAAAGAAGATTAGAACTGCTGCTATGGAATATGCCAACGGTCATTTTGACTACGACGGCTTAGATATTAATAGAAAAGATGAGATAGGTGATGTAGCCACATCTCTTAACTATATGGCAGACCAGTTAGAAAATACTAGAGAATATCAAAGAGACTTTATTTCAAATATTTCTCACGACTTTAGATCTCCTCTTACCTCCATTAAGGGTTATCTAGAGGCAATGATTGATGGAACTATCCCTCCAGAAGAATATGATCACTACTTAAAGACTGTTCTTGCAGAGGCAGATAGACTAGAAAACCTAACAACAGGGCTTCTAAATATGGATGGCTATGGCACTGAAGGTTTAGAGCTTATCTTGGAAAACTTTGATATGGAACAAGTAGTTACTGAGGCTGTGGAGACATTTGAAGGCAGATGTAACAAGAAAAAACTAGAAGTTATAATGAAATTTCCAAGTCACCACTATCTAGTTTACGGAGACAAAGGAAAATACGAGCAAGTATTATATAACTTGCTAGACAATGCAATTAAATTTAGCCCTTCATCATCTAAGATCATCATTAGTTTATACAATCAAGGGGATAAGCAGTACTGCTCCATTAAAGACTTCGGTCCTGGAATACCAGCAGACAAGATTGATAAAATATTCCAGAGATTCTACAAATCAGATTCTTCTAGAGGCCGTGACAAAACTGGAAATGGCATTGGCCTATCAATAGTAAAAGAAATAATAATGGCCCACAACGAAACAATAGATGTTATCTCAACTGAAGGGGCTGGCTGCGAGTTTGTATTCTCAATAAGCAAAGCTAAATAGATATTGAAAAAAACACCGCTTTGTACTATGATATATGGGTATTATTTAAGAATATAAAAGGAGAAAAGTTATGGCATACAAAATAACAGATGGATGTATCGGTTGTGGCGCATGTGAAGGTACTTGCCCAGTAGGCGCTATCAAGAACGCAGGCGATGTTTATGAAATAGACGCTGATGCTTGTATCGAGTGTGGTGCTTGTGCAGGTTCTTGCCCAACAGATTCTATCAAACTTGATGACTAATTTAATAAAAAAAGAACTATCGATTACGATAGTTCTTTTTTTATGCTTAAATGTGGCTCGTTTCTGGATTTTCAAACTTGGTGTAATCACTTAGCCATACAAGTTCTATTTCTCCAGTAGGGCCGTTACGCTGTTTAGCCACGTTTACTATAATTCTATTTTTATCTTCCTGTTTAGTTTCTTTATCATAAAATCTAGACATTAGCATAACTACGTCGGCATCCTGCTCGATAGAACCTGACTCACGAAGGTCTGCTAATATAGGTTTCTTATCTTCTCTAGATTCACTAGTACGGTTAAGCTGTGATAGAGCAATAACTGGAACTTTCAAATCTTTAGCTATAGCTTTAAGTGTTCTTGATATTTCAGCAATCTCCTGCTCTCTATTACCAATCTTAACGTGTGAACCAGTAGATTTAGTAGTTAGTAGTTGCAAATAGTCGACCACTATCAACTGTATATCTTTTTCTAGTTTTAATTTTCTACATTGTGATCTCATAACACTGACATCAATACCTGATGTATCGTTTATTATGATGTTTGACTGACCAATAGTCTCGGCAGATTCCATTAATCCTTCCCACTCACGCTCACTCAATTCACCATTACGGATTTTTTGACCTGGAATCATAGAGTTCTGTGAAATAAGACGCTGAACCAAAGACTCATCTGACATCTCTGCACTAAATATAACCATTGGAATGCCTTGCTTGATTCCAACTGCTTCTGCTATATTAAGCGCTAACGCCGTCTTACCAACTGATGGTCTAGCCGCAATTAGAATTAAGTCCGCTGGCTGAAGACCAGACAATTTCTGATCTAACTTAGTGAACCCAGTCTTAATACCTGTGATAGAACCTCTAGTCTTAGAAGCTCTCTCTATTCTATCAATTACACCTAGTGTGATATCCTTGATATCTTTAATCTCACTAGAGTGTCCTCTTTGTACTAGTTCAAATACTTCTTTCTCTGTCTCTTCTAGCAACTCATCTGAAGTCTCATTTCCTGCATAACATTTATTAGTAATATCTTCTGTAGTCTTAATTAGTTTTCTTAAAACAGCTTTGTCATGTACTATCTGCGCATATTCTTTTACATTGGCAGATGTAGTAACCATATCTAGAATATTATTAATGAACTCTATACTAACAATCTCAGAAGGAACTCCCTGCTCCTCTAACTGAGTTTTAACCGTTACTAAATCACAAGACTTGCCCTTAGCTGACAACTCCATCATTGCTTTGAAAAGTTCTGCATAGTTTTTCTGATAGAAATCCTCTGCAGTTATCATTTCTCCAGCCACTGAAATAGCCTTTGAATCCATAAGCATAGATCCAATGACTGCTTGTTCAGCTTCGTTGCTATGTGGCATTACTCTTTTTACTACTTCGTCCATAACTTCTTCCTTAATTCGTGATGTTATCTATTATATTACATATTTATTATTTTGCTACTACTTTAATAGTAAGTGTAGCCTGTACTTCTGGATGCAACTTGATTTTTACATCATATGTACCAAGTGACTTGATGTTTTCTGGCAAAACTACTTTCTTCTTATCAAATTCTAAACCAAGTTGATTCTTAGCCTCGTTAGCTACATCCTTAGTAGAGATTGAACCAAAAAGTTTTCCTTCCACTCCTGCATCCATTTTTATTGTAATAGATTCAGTGGCCAACTTTTGGGACAGCGCTTGTGCTTCATCCAATTTTTCTTGTGCCACCTTCTCATCATTCTTCTTCTGTAATTTTAAATCATTAAGATGTTTGCTGTCTGCTTCCACACCTTTCTTCTTAGGTAGGATAAAGTTTCTTGCATAACCATCATTAACTTCTACTATTTCTCCCTTTTTGCCGAGAGATTTAACATCTTCTAATAGGATAACTTTCATTA
This sequence comes from Eubacterium sp., assembly GCA_017965495.1. Lineage (GTDB taxonomy): Bacteria > Bacillota > Clostridia > Lachnospirales > Lachnospiraceae > Eubacterium_G. Next base: position 40,586 of record JAGCPW010000010.1, read on the forward strand.
TAGTTCTCCCTCCTTCATCTTAGCAGTAATCAATTTCTTCAATTGCTTAACTACATCTTCCACTTTAGCACCTTTGACTTGGGCGCCCGCCAAAGTCATATGACCGCCACCGCCAAACTCTTCCATAAGAAGTTGAACATTCTTATCGATAGCTCTAGCGCTAATATAAACTTGGTCATTATATGGTGTAAGTACAAATGATGCCTTGATATCTTTAACTGTTAGCAATTCGTTTGCTGCCTGGGCTCCCACTGTGGTAGGAGAATCCACGTCTTTAGCATCGCAAACAGAGATAGCATAAACATCTTTATATATCTCGGCATTGCTGATAGTGTCAGCTTTTGCCTTGTAGTCTTCCAGTTTGTTTCTAAACATTTTGTTAACTGTTGAAATGTCAGCGCCCTTCTTTCTAAGATAAGCTGCTGCTTCAAAAGTTCTAACACCCACACGTCTAGTGAAGTTATTAGTATCAACCATAATTCCACTATACATAGTATTGGCTTCTTTCACGCTTAATCGAACTGTTTCGTTAATGTACTGCATAATCTCAACCACCAACTCACATGATGATGAAGCAGTAAGTTCAATGTATGAAAGCTGCACATTTTCGATAGCGTCTTCTTTTTGTCTGTGGTGATCTACCACTACCTTTGTCTGTGCTCTGTTAACAAGCATAGGTTCTTCGGCATAGTCTGCACTGTGGCAGTCTACCACTATCAATACGTCGTTCTTATTTATTTCATCAAGAGCTTCAGAGCCCTTCATAAACATATCGTTTGGATATTCTTCGTCATTTTTATAATCGTCCACTAGCGGCGCCACTGTACTTGTGTATTCACCTAAAACTATATGAGCTTCCTTACCCAAAGTCTTAGCAATACGATAGAAACCGATGGCTGCGCCAAAGGCATCATTATCAGCCAAGTGATGTCCCATAATGTAAACATCAGCATGGTCCATAAGCAGTTCTCTAAATGCTGTGGCTTTAACACGAGATTTAACCTTAGTGTTTTTCTCTACAGATTTAGACTTTCCACCATAGTAGTAAACCTTATTTCCGTCTTTTAATACTGCCTGGTCACCACCACGTCCTAGCGCTAAGTCAATAGCTGAACTAGCTAGTTCGTAGTTATCAATCAATTTTTCATTTCCACGGCCTAGTCCGATACTTAAAGTAGCGTCCATATTGTCGCCTGTAGGAATCTCTTTAACTTCATCTAAAACAGAGAACTTGTCACTTTGCATCTGGTTTAAATATTTAGCCTTAAAGAATACAAAGTACTTATCAGTCTCTACTTTTCTTACTATTCCATCGTAATCGCCAAAGTACTTGGCAATCTTTCTATCAATAAGTGCAAGTGTAAGCGTTCTTCTAGCTGGCTCTACTTCTTGCATCAATTCATCATAGTTATCTAGATAAATATGACCAACAATCAACTTTTCATCAGCGTTTTCTTTTTCTAACTGGCTGATGTATGAATAATCAAATAGGTAGAAAGCAATCATATCTGCCCTCTCCTCTTGTTCTGCTTTCTTCTTGCTCCACTCTGGATCTAGAGAGAATTCCTTTAGGACAGCCTTATATTCTCTCTCGTTATAAGTCATCATAAATTCATTTCGTCCAGACTCGTCAAACTTAAGATTTTCCCCATCAAACTTGTCAAAAACTGAAATGACATTTTTGTTTTGGATTTTTTCTCCCTGAACTACATCCTCTAGCATATTGTTTGCCCAAAGAACGCGTCCTGTCTCATCTAAAAGACCAAATGGCACATCCAGATCATTTAACATCTGCTTTTGAATCTGACTATAGTCTGCACCAAACTCTACTAAGCCTTTTACAAAAATTGATTTATATCTAGTGTAAATTACCAAAACAACTGCGGCGTAAATAATAGTGCCCACAGCCATATAAATACCACCTATATGGTCGTACCAAAAACTAACCACTGTAAGTACTACCCATAATGGCAAAAAATACAGCGGCAATTTAATAAAGTGCGTAATTTTTCCTTTTACTTTTGTATTCTCACTCATAAATACTCCCTAGAACGTATTGTTCTATACGTACAGAAAATTATACATTATTTCGCCAAAATCTCCAATACTTTCGCACATGGATTTTTGTCTGGCTTATATGAAAATTCATCCCAGAATTTTTCGAAATCTTCTGTCTTTGGCGAAGCCACCTTATCACCTATTGTAGTCAAATCAGATATCCAAAGATTTGGATAATTATCGTGCATATACTGCTCAAAGCCATTATTTTTATTAAAGATTGCAAACACTGGCTTCCTGACTGCGGCAAAACAAGTGGCAAACATAAAAGTGTTAGTAACCAAAACGTCCGCCAAATAGAGAACCCTTCTAAAGTCTAGCATCTGCTTCATAAATCCGACCTTTTCCTGGTATTCAGGACCTAGATGAACAGCATTTTCCATCAACTCCTCAGAATTAGTCACTATAAACCAATCATCTGGCACGTTATCAGCAAGTTTTTTCCAATCAAGATCATTATATGGATTCTCATCGTCCTCCTCAAACTTACCAGAAAGCAAAATCACCAAAATCTTTTTGCCCTTAGCGGCTGGATAGTATGATTCTAACTTTTCACGCTTTTCTTCTATATTAGTCTGTTTATAAATATCATATGCCATAGGTGAAGTGTATCCTTCTATCACCTCAATGTCCTTTGTCTTATAGACTTTATCTATAATCTTCTTCTCAATAGGAGAATTAACCATTATATGCGTAAAGTTTTGGAAAGTCTTCTTATTAGTATCTCCTCTATTTAGCGCCTTGATTAGAAAATCATATGGTGTGGCAACCAAAATCTTATTGCCCTCTGGATTAACTAACTTTTTCTTAGCTGGAAGGGAACCATCCACGCACACTAAATCAACAGCCTTCTTGCTGTAGTTTTCTTTTCCTATTTTAGAGCCCAAACCAATCATATCGTTTTTGGAATTCTCATTAGAAAAGTACATCTCCATCTCAATGTCGCTGTTATCTTCTATATATTTTTTTAGAATTTGTAAATCTGGATTTAGGCCACGGCCCTTAGATCCGATAAACGAAATCTTTTTCATTTACTTCTCCTTAAAATAGTCGTTAATAATCTTAGCAATTCTCTCTGTACTATGTCCGTCACATCCAGTCATATAGTTTTCGACAAAGTCCTTATGCTTGTCAGAAATTGTATGCAAACTCTCATCCGTAATGAATTTTTCTAGTTCATCTTGATTCATGTAAACCTCGCCCGGCAAATCCTCTGGATATGATAGGTAGAAACCTCTGTTGTATTTTTCCAAATCATAACAGAAGAAAGCAATAGGCTTATTCAAAAGTGCATATTCAAATATTACAGAAGAGTAATCCGTAATTAGCATATCCGAAACTAGCATCATATCATTAGTAGAGAAATCTCTCTCCACATAAACGTTGTCGTATTGTCCTTCTACTATATCGTTCTTCATAACAGGGTGTGGACAAACAACAAACACTTGATTATCTTTCAAATTCTTTGACAATCTTTCAAAATCAATTTCCGGCTCAAAGTTTGCTCTTCCACCTCTGGCATCTCTAAACGTAGGCGCATACACAATCACTTCTTTGCCCTTTAGGTTAGGGCGCTTAGCGTAAACTTTTTCTCTAACGCTATTAATATATTCCTCGTCAAAGAACATATCGGTTCTAGGAACTCCCACATCCTTAACTTTCTTTAAATCCACCTCAAACGCATCTGCATAAATAGGTCTAACTGCCCTACCACTCACGCAAACCAAGTTGTACTGCGCATGTGTGGCCGCATCTGTCACTGGACTCATATTTGTACCGTGCTTTCCAAACATCTTGAATGCACCACACGCATGCCAAAGCTGAATGAACCTCTGCTCCGGTTTAAGCGGGAAGTATCTCAAATACTTCACGTAATCATCTGTCACTATCACCTTGCTAGAGCCAAGCTCCATAATCATTTTCTTTATATCTCTATTTTTATGTGGAAGCATAGCTGCCACTATCTTTTTATTTCCTTTGACGTGGTCGTACAAAGCCTTCGCATTACCCTCTAACTCACCATCTTTTCTTATAGTAATAAAAAGAGTCTGATCCTTCACTGGTAATTCTGTCGCCTTATTAATCCACTTAATAAACTTCTTATCGTTCATATAGTTTGGATCATTATGAACATCCAAAAGTTTTTTAAGTTCCCAACCCTGGTTTACTTCTAGTTCATCGTCTTTTAAATTGGCTCTTTTATTCTCAAACGCTTCCTCCAAAGACTTCCTAGTCAATGAGGAATCAACCAACTTCATATATTCATCTTTGTCCTCGTTAAAGAAAACAAGCTCTGTATCATACGCCTGGAAAGAACCTTTAATATAGAAATCTTTCACATAATCTATAATAGGCTTACTCTCATCAAAGTCAAAACTCTTCAAAAAGTCTGTCCTGAAAACTTTGTTTGCAACTATGTTATCAAGGCTAAGTGCATCATTGTATGATTCCACTTCCTGTACGGATGAAATAGCAATTTTGTTTGCAAAAATTGGAATAGAATTTCCATCACCCGTAAATACTTGTTCCACTCTAAAGTCTCTTCCACCTCTGATGTCACGTTTAAACATCCACTTAAGCATACTTGTTCCGTAAGAGAACTGATCATCACCCAAGATTATATAATCTGTATCACAGTTTTTAATCTGCTCGTAATAGAAAGAATTTTTATCTGCGGCATCTACAAAGAACACATTATTAGTGCAGACATCATTCTCCTCTGCTATCTCTTTCATTTCACTGTTAACAATGATTTTCGTTCTAATAAAGTTTTGGTAAACTACGCTCTGCATAGTTTTAACAAAACCTTCTGTGTTTTGTGGATTTCCGTATATAACAAATGTGAACGCTGCACTATCTAATATTTCTTTTTCCTCTAAAGTGGCATTTTGTAAGGTCACTTCAGGAATTCCGTCAGAAATCATGGCAAGCGTATAAACATCTAACTTTGATACGATAGCTTTTATCTCTTCCACTATCTTCTTATTTATATCAGGACTTTGAACCCAATATTTAGAGTAGAACTGTCCTGCTAAAATACGTAGCTCTTTTCCGTAAATTGCATTTACATACTGTTTAATCCAAGTCTCTGCCTCGCAGGCCTCCTCTATAGTCTTATATTTTGGATTATCCCTAAGCAAACTTTCCTTTGCCAGTTTAGCAATTTGCTTATGAGCCTCTATATAATCCGCTATCTTTGTGTCGGATATTACTGTAGTGGCAGAGTTCTCATTGTCCACCAAACGTCTGTAGTGGAACACTCTATCCTCTAGTGTAGCAATAGTCTTGCTGTTAAAAACAAATTGCATAGTAAAGACTCCATCCTCAGAATATGTGAGTGGTGGAATCTTCATATCGTTTTTATCTATAATTTCTTTCTTGAAGAATTTATTACATAAAGAAAAAGTATTGATAATATCAAGATCATACTTATCAATAGTAGGTTTAAGAACTGTATCTTCCAAATCCTTAATCATATATGTTCTGGACTCGTCAAAGATATCGTACTGAGCAATAACTAAATCAGCCTTATATTTCATAGCTTTTTCGTACATATGCTCTAGTGCTGTACTCTCAAGCAAATCATCCGCATCCAAAAAGTAGAGGAACTCGCCCTTTGCTATCTTTATTCCATCATTTCTAGCTGCTGCTACTCCCTCATTCTCTTTATCTATAACTGTTATATTGTCATTATCTTTCTCGTATTCTCTTAAAATATCAATAGTAGAGTCTTTTGACCCATCATTAATACAGATGATTTCAAAATCATCTATAGTTTGAGCCACTGCACTATCTAGCGTTTCAGATATGAATTCTTCCGAATTATATGCCGGTATAATAATTGATGCTTTCACTTAATTCTCCATTCATTCATATATAAATCTACGCATTAAATAATAACATATTTAGGGGAAAAATGTTATAATTATGTCTGGTATGAGATTCATTAAAACATCAATCAACTGCATATCGGTAATATTAATGGGTTATTTAATACTTCTAATTAGTATTTACAATAACTTTTCAAAAATATGGATATTAGCTGTATCGGTGCTAATACTGTTTTTGCTATGTCTACTAGTAAAAGCAAAGGGTGATTCAAAAATAAACTATAAGAAACTATGGTGGGTAGTCCTTCTAGTGTTCCCGATTTTGTTAATCATTGCGGCGATTTCATTGCAAGTGGATGCTATACATAACTGGGATTTTTCAAAACTTTATCTCACAGCATATGAATATGTTCACAATAAACCTCTAGTAGTTGACTACTATGCCAAATACCCTAACAATCTGTTTTGGGTTTCTTGCCTTATTAGTTTATATAAATTCTTAGAGTTAATATTTGGTAATATCCCTTATGACCAGTTTGTTTATATTTGTATTATCTGTAGTTGTGTATGTGTTTACATTACAGTAATCTTCTTACACAAAATCGCAAATTTGATTTGGGATGACAGAAGGGCCTTTTATGTGGGACTGGGAGCATGCGGATTTCTTCCACTATATTTGTATGCTCAATATTTCTATACCGATACTCCAGCTCTACTACTGGTTACAATTTTTATATATTTATATTTCAAAATTCGATCTGTTAAAACAGTAAAAAAGTATATTTTCGCAGGAATCTTGGGAATTCTAGCCGCATTAATATTCGAAGTTAAAGTACTGTCATTTATTATTCCATTTGCAGTGCTTCTTGACTCATTCACAAAAATATTTGATAAGAAAAAATACTTCTGCTGTTTGGCAATTTCTATTTGTTTGGCAATAGCATCCTTCTTTGCTTTGAGCAGTTTTTCTAACTGCTACTTAAAGATTAGTGATGCAAAGAAAGATAAACTTGAATATCCTTCCACTCATTGGGTGATGATGGGATTAAACAAAAAAAGTACGGGTGGATACATTCAATCGGATGTTGATTATACTTACTCGTTCGAATCAAAAGAATTAAAGAAAAAAGCCACTGAAAAAGAAATCAAAAGACGTATTGACAAGATGGGATTGGGAGGAACACTTTACCAGGTCATTATTAAGAAATCATATAGAACTTGGTCCGAGGGCAGCTTAGGCGGCAGAGAATATGTATCTAGAAACTCGATTAGACCAAACAACTTCCTTCACAATTTACTAGCAGAAAACGGCAAATACCAAATAGTATCATTTGTATACAGTCATATATACTATTTCATTATTATGATTGGCATACTACTATCAGCATTGTTTGCTATTAAGAGAAAACAATATGATCTAAATGCACTTCGCCTAAGTATGATTGGAATAGCTATATTTATGTGGTTGTGGGAATGTAATCCACGATACCTATTTACTTTTATTCCAGTTTTTCTACTACTAGCCGCAGAGGGTATTGGAGAATTATTTGATATTGCAAGAAATAGAGGTTCCAAATGATTGTCTTTTTAGGAATATTTGCAGTTATCCTACTTATCGGATGTAGGGCAACTTCAGTAAAAGAATTCAATACAGACTATATGAGCAAAGACAACACTAACATTGTTAAAGGTGTCTTTGTAGTTTTTGTATTCTTTTCTCACTGTACTCAGTATCTAACTTTGAATGGCCCGCTAGATAAACCTTATATGGATATCAGACATTTTATGGGACAGATGATTGTGGCAATGTTTCTATTCTACTCTGGCTACGGCATTATGGAGTCTATTAGCAAGAAATCATTTGGATATGTTAAGAAGATTCCTATTAGAAGAATTCTCAAAACTCTAATTAACTTTGACATCATAGTTCTTCTATATTTAATTCTTGATATTATTTTTAAAACTCAATATAAGTGGTCAGACATCCTATTGTCGTTTGTTGGCTGGACAAGTATTGGCAATTCTAACTGGTATATCCTAGCAATACTAATATTGTACGCACTTTCATTTTTTGCATTTTTACCAATCAAGTTTTCTAACAAAAAGAGTATGCATATATTGTGTGCTACTATTATGACGATTATAACTGTAGGAGTTGCTTTCCTATTATTTAGAGTTAACAGGGAATCTTACTACTATAATACTTTGCTAATTTATCCGCTTGGAATTTGGTACTCGATACTAAAACCATACATAGATAAGTTTGTAATGAGAAATCATATAATATACTTTGTAGTGCTGTTAATTGGTCTTTTTGCTTTCATTTATAGTCATAATCATATTGCAGACCAACCTTACCTCGAGAATGACCTGCACTTCACTTTATCTCTACCATATACTCTCTGGTCTTTCGCATTTACGCTTTTTATTGTATTACTGACTATGAAGCTTCGCATAAAGAGTTTTGTCTTTACATGGTTGGGCGAGCATATATTTACGGTCTATATGTTACAGAGAGTACCTATGATGATACTTAAGCAAATAGGATTAGATCAATATAAATATCTATTTGTTATTATTTCATTAGTAACATCCATTCCATTAGCTATTGCATTTGATGCGTTATTCAAAAAACTTTGGAGTAAAATCAAAATATAAAAAAAGAAAAGCCTTAAAGGCTTTTCTTTTTTATTTTCCAATATAGAATCTATTCTTTTCTTTATACCCTCTTAAGTGTTCCTTTATGTATTCTAGTTTTGCTTCGGATCCTTTTGCATTTGATAACCCTTTATCTATTTCGTCAAAAGATATTGTTTTACCTTCTTCATATTGGTAAATAAAATTATCCTTGTCTTTAATCATGCTCTTTTCAGTTTCTTCTTCTGTGTAAAAATGAACATTGCCTGTGGTAAACCAAACATTATCTTTTAATTGTTTGGCTGGATTTCCACCCCAAATGGTATTGGATGGAATAGTTTTTCCTCCCACCAATCCCATAGCGCCTACAGCACTTCCAGAACCTATCTTTGTCCCTTTTAGTAGTAAAACATTTTGCCCTATCCAAGAATGGTCTCCTAGGAAGATGCTCTTACTAAGATTTGTTCTTTCCTTAGTATCAATATCATAAATGATGTGTGGATCTGCTGTCCTAATCCATACTCCGAATGAAAATAGTCCATAATCACCTATAACACAGTGTTTTTGTTCTGAAAGCACAGCGTTAATTCTCCCATTCATATAATTATCTTGACCTATATAAAATACACTGTCATGGTATATGTCTATATTTAAAAGGAGTTTATTTCTATTTTTGCTCACATAAATAACACTGTTATCCCCTTCGTAGTAGAAGGTGGAATCGTGAATATTTGTGCCTTTCTCAATAAAAAGGATATTGTTCTTCCCTATAAAAACTGCTTGAGAATTTACAAAGTTGATATCTTCGGTTGTTCCTCCCTCAAGTAGTATTCTATTTTCTTTCAATGAAGAAATGTTTTCTAAATTATCTATTCTTTCCATATTGATTCCCTATTCTTCCATATCTTCTATTTCACTTTTGATGGTTTCATTCAACATTACATCTCCATCTTCTAAGTGAATACCCCACCTAAATGATGTCCAATCTTCTGGAATGTCTATCGCAAAACCAGCGTACTTATAATTTCTAACATTTTTACCAAATATCTTAATTCTCTTCTTGCATCCATGTCTGATGGACTTTACTCTCTGACCATTGCTTTCAGCAAAGATATAGTCATCTTCTTTCATCGCATAAACTGGAGTACTAAATCTTCCTCTTAGCATTCCTTCGTAGCCTTCTTTGTCTTGCCAACCTAGAATTCTGACAGTTTTTTCTGAAAGTCGATCAAACTCTTGTCCATTATATGAGAACACCAAATCCCCATCTTTATATTCAGAATCCATCGTTATCTTTCTTCCATATTTAAGAGACAATAATCCCTCAATTATAGGCATACGAGTGTTTATGCTTAAGATGATATCATCATCAATCTTCTTCAATACTCTTTGAAGTCGTTTCTTAAACTTTGGCATCTCTTCTTCAGAGATAGTTTCCAACAAAATCTCCTGGTTAGCTTCAAGCAAGTAAGTTCTTAAATGATATGCAACCATAAATTGAATATAAGGAATAATCTTGCCCTTCTTAAATCTGCAATATCTCATCAATCTCTTGTAGCCCTGCTTTATAAACTTGTTGTATCTATCTTTTGACTTCCAAGCAGTGTTTACAAGTGATGTTTCATCTTCTCTTCTTCTATAGTAGTAAATTGGATCCTGGATAAGTCCATATTTCTCGCAAGACAAAAGGACTTTATTAACTGCCATAGCATCTTCCCAGAAATGCATCTTAGTATCAAACTTTATTTTCTCTAAAGCTTTGCCGCGGATAAACAATCCACCAACATAGAATTGAGGATAGTTAAAATCCACATTAATATCTACCACTTCTTTATCTTCAAATCTCCAATTGGCTTTGTGTGGACCTTCTTGCGCGCCAAAGAAAAAGATTTTGATAGTAGCCATATCAACATCTGGATATTTATCAAAGAATTCTTTTGCTTTTTCTAGTGTATCTTCGCTTATTTTATCATCAGAATCTAAAAACAATACAATATCCGATGGATCTTCCTTTGCCCACTTTAATCCAAAATTTCTAGACCATGAAACTCCGTGGTTTTCCTCAGATGTGTGCACAAATATGTTGTCTGGATATTTTTCTTTGTACTGGTCACATATTTGCTGTGATCCATCGCTACTTGCATCGTTAATCAAATATATTTTTACATTATCACTAAAAGGCAGTGACTGTGTTATCACACTATCTACTGCCTCTTTCAAATATTTTTCCACATTGTAAACTGGGATAATGACTTTAAACATCTAGTATTATATCTCCCATTTCATAATAGTTTTGCCAAAGCCTCTAGTTGAGTCCTTTGCAAATGCCTCTTTGGCGTCCTCTATATCTCTAACGGTAATAACTTCACCTACTATTTTCTTAAGTCTCTCTATAAGTTCTGGATTAGTTTGATAAAGATTAATGGTTTTTACAAAATCATCATATCCACTTCGGCTACTACCAAAAATTCTAAGTCCTTTTTCTAAAACCATTCTTGTGTTAATAGGAACAGGATTTTCAGACACGCCAAGAATAGAAATTGTTCCTTCAGGGTTAATATAATCAATTATCTGATTAATAGCATCTCCTGAATACTCATTTCCCACACACTCAAAAGCGTGATCTACTCTTAAATCTTCTGGAATAGCGTCTGTCTTAAACACTTCATCTGCAAAATCAAAGTCTTTAAGTTTCTCATCATCTATTCCAAACACATATAGTTTAATATCCGGAAACATTGCCTTAAATAAAACTGCTGTAATATAACCTAGATTTCCATCTCCCCAAACACCTATAGCATTTCTTCTCGAATGAGCAAATCTATCCATTCTAGTGATAGCATGAACACTTACTGTGAGAAGTTCGGTAAATGCTGCCACTTCCAAATCTATATCTTCTGGCATCTTAACTAGTCTGCCAGCATCTATCTCCACATACTCTTGCATGAATCCATCATATCCACTTGCTCTAAACTTACTGCTTCTTAAATAGTTTTCTGCAATCACATCATCAGTTTCCACTGGAGTGTTAGGAATCATAACTACTAAATCATCTTTTTCAAAGGTTCCAGTTGGATCATTTACTACTCGACCAATAGCCTCGTGAATAAGCGCCATAGGAAGTTTCTTTTTCAAAACTTCTTCTGAGCGTTCTCCTCTGTAGTATCTTTGGTCCGCGTGACAAATAGACAAATAAATTGGTCTAACAATTGCTTTGTCTGTGTTTACAGCAATATCACTGCATGAATATTCAAAAATACCCGGTTTAATTAATCTATAAATATGATTTAGCATACGTCCTCCAAATCAATTATAACAAAACCTAAACTTTTAAGAAACATCGCTATCTTCGTGTATAAGCGCTTCCGCCACTCTCAAATCATACTGATATGTCACTTTAATATTTGTCTCTTCACCTTCCACTAAACTAACTGGAAGTCCTTTGATGACAAAAATTTTAGCGGCATCTGTAAGGATGGCTTTCTCCTCATCTGTAAGTCCCATATAAAGTTCTTTTAATTTCTTTATCTTAAACGACTGAGGAGTTTGACCTTGATACATTTTTGTTCTATCTGGAATGTCTGAAATAATCTTATTGTCTTCACTCACTACTATAGTATCCGTAGCTCCAAATACTGTATCACAAGCGCCATACTCTTTAGCTGTCTCGATGTTTTCTTTAATAATTCTATCTGTAATAAAAGGTCTAACTGAATCGTGTGTAACTATAATGTCATCGTCTGTCAATTCGTAGTTTTCTTCTATATAAGCTATAGAGTTCATAATAGTTTCATTACGAGTGCTTCCGCCCTCTATCACCACTACTTTTTCTTGCTTTCCAATGTGCTTCTCTACTAATTCTTTCGTGTAATCAACCCATTCTCCTGGGCAAAGAATTATAACTTTCTCAAAAGCATCATCCAAATAGAACTTCTCTAAAGTATGTATTAATATTGGTTTTTTATTAATTTCTAAAAACTGCTTTGGCTTGTCCACATTTCCCATTCTGCTTCCAATGCCACCAGCAAGTATTGCTCCAAAA